>CAZYCK010000018.1:0-11628 GCA_964646055.1 uncultured Thermoplasmatales archaeon
GAAAAGAAGTTGTAAGAAAAATAGTTGTTTGTTTTAGTTTAATGAAGATAAGTTTATAGCATACCATCTTGTTTGTTTTTTTATTTTTAAAAATTCTTTCCTTCTCTGAACTTACTACTCCCAGTTGCTACGGAGCAGCAAGTATGCAAAAATGTAATTAAAAAAGGTAAAGTAGAGTAGTGAGTAGTATTAACAAAACAGATAGAGACAAAGAGTAATTACTCCCACAAAAAATATAAAGCCTAAAAAGTACGATAGTATGGTATTCAGCATCGAATTTTGTTAGAGTCATACCTGAATAAGGGTTGTTATTGGTACAATATTTTCATTAATAAAATATTCAAAATATGATCCAGAAGTGGATTTTTGTTGTCTGCGCAGAAAGATACCCATGTTCTAACTTTGAGAGGTTCTGACCATCCGCTTTCTGTCTCATATTCATTCCTTGCTTTTACTCTAATCTCATATTTACCTCTTTTATTCCACGTGTGATTTACCTCTACAATTTCTCCTGAATTATGCCAACCAGTCCACTCATCTATTGCGCCGTCGCCATCCCAATCCCACCCATATTGAATCATGTTACCGTTCTCATCTATGCTGCTTGTTTTGTATGTATACTCTCTCCCTTTTATGATAAGTATTTTTCCAGATGGCTTAGTCGGTTTCTGAGGGGCACCTGGCGGTGAGTATGTAGTTGAAACAAGTTCTATATCAACATCAGGATTGCTCTCATAAATTGCTTTAATGAAATTGGCGAGGCATTCGCTGAAATAAAATGGTATGGCATCTTCGATGGTTATCAAAAATGCTCTATATGTTCCCGCAGGCACTGTAATATTTGTTTCATTGAGGCACTCCATATTTAGAGATGGAATATCCACTTCCAATGGAAATAAATCATGTAAAGCTCCTATAATCTCATCTATTATATCTGCATATTCTGGGAGTAATTGTTTTATTAAATTTGCTATTTTTTCAACAAAATCTATCAAGTCCTGGCTTATAGTTATATTGATTTCTGACTCAGAAGAATTCCATTTCTTTCCTATTTCCAGCGGAAAATCCATCAGAGTCCATCTTGGATTAAAATTTGCTTTTATTGAACCTGATAGAGGAATAGGAATAGGAGCTTTAGATACAGATATTATAACCACGCCGCTAATATTCAGCACAATCTTTTCCAGCCCTAAATCTGCTTTATTTATTCTTACCGCACCTGTTAATTTTCCCATACTTAGTTTTATGCCTGCTTTGATTCCTATGTCTTTCCAATCTATATATCCATCTAAGTGAATCCTACTATCCAATGATATCATATACTCTTGACTATTTTCATTTTCTACTTTCAAACAAAAATTTTTTATGGATGTATTTATATAAGAAGATAAAGTATCTTCATTTACATTATAATTTAGCTTTCCAGAGTATATCCAACTGTCTCCTTTATTCCATCTTGGTGTTAAGTTATTAGAATTTTTTTCAATTGATACTTGGAAAAAATTTATCAATACAATAAATACTAAAATAATTGTAAAAGCTTTCCTCATATTCATAGATATAAATAAAAAATTAGATTTAAAATTTTCTTAAATTTCTGCTGTGACGACATGTCAAAACATTATTTTAGAAAAATATTTATTACAATATATCCATTTTTTTTATGGATAATTCAAAAGAGGAGGCAAAAAAGAAAATAGAATGGCTTCGTAAGGAAATACGGAGGCACAACTATCTTTATTATGTATTGAATAAACCAGAGATTTCAGATGCAGAATATGATGAACTTATGGAAGAATTGCGTCGCCTTGAAGAAAAATATCCAGAATTTGTAACCCCTGATTCTCCAACGCAGCGTATTGGGGCTCCGCCTGCAAAGGAATTCAAAAGTGCGAGGCATGTAAAACCAATGCTAAGCCTTGATACCGCTCATACTGAAGAGGAGATAAAAGCTTTTGATAAAAGAATTAAAAAAGAAATTGGTGATGATACCATAGAATATGTTGCAGAGCCAAAATTGGATGGTTTGAGTGTTGAATTAATATATGAAAATGGAAAATATGTAAGAGGTTCAACAAGAGGAGATGGAATAAATGGAGAAGATGTGACAGAGAATATAAAAACAATAAGGGCTGTTCCTCTTGTTTTAAGGAGTGATGAAATTCCAGTTCCAACAAGGCTTGCTGTTAGAGGAGAAGTTATAATGCATATCAGTGATTTTGAAAAATTGAATAAGGAGCTTATACAGAGAGGTGAAGAAACTCTTGCAAATCCGAGAAATGCTGCTGCTGGGTCGCTGCGCCGCCTTGACCCAAATGAGACTGCTGCCCGCCCGCTTGATATATTCTTTTATGAAATAATGCTTTCAGAAGGATATGAAGTGAAAAATCAGTGGGATGCTTTGCATGCTCTTAAAAAATGGGGGCTCAAGGTAAGCTCACATGTAAGGAAATGCAAGAATATTGATGAAGCAATAGAATATCATGGCGAGATGGAAAATAAAAGAGATAAGCTTACTTATGAGATAGATGGAGTTGTCATAAAAGTCAGCAGATTTGATTATCAAGAAAAGCTTGGACAGAAATCACGCTCTCCAAGATGGGCTATAGCCTATAAATTCCCACCCCGCAAGGAGGAGACGCAGATTGTTGATATAGTTGTTCAAGTAGGGAGAACAGGAATATTGACTCCAGTTGCTCTTCTTAAGCCTGTTGACGTTAAAGGAGTTACTGTATCAAGAGCAACATTGCACAATGAGGATTATGTAAAGCAGAAAGATGTAAGAATTGGTGATTGGGTTAGAGTTGCAAGGGCTGGTGATGTCATTCCTGAAGTGATGGAAGTCATTAAAGAAAGAAGAACCGGGAAGGAAAAAATATTCCGAATGCCAGATCGTTGCCCAGTATGTGGAAGTAAAGTAGTAAAAGAAGGGGCATATTATCGTTGCACAGGAGGGCTTTCATGTCCTGCTCAATTGAAAAGGAGTATAACACATTTTGCTTCTAAAGGAGCGATGGATATCGAGGGCTTAGGAGGGCAAACTGTTGATATGCTTGTTGAAAAAGGATTGATTAAAAAAATAAGCGATATATATCGCCTTAAAAAAGTTGATTTGCTGTCTCTTCCAAGATTTGCTGAAAAATCTGCTGAAAATTTAATAGAAGCAATAGAAAAAAGCAAAAGCAAGGGGCTTGCAAGATTGATATATGCCTTAGGAATACCAAATGTTGGTGAGCATACTGCAAAAATTCTGGCTGAAAGATTTAAGAGCATCGATGCATTAATGAATGCAAGCATATCAGAACTAATTTCAATAAATGAAATTGGACCAGAGACAGCGGAAAGCATAATAAATTTTTTTAGAGAGGATAAAAATAGAAAGGAAATAAAATCATTGAAAGAACTTGGATTAAAAACGGAATATGAGGAGAAGGAGAAAAAATTAAAAGGAATAAAATTTGTTTTTACAGGTGCATTAAAAGAATTTACGAGAGGAGAAGCAAAATCAATTGTTGAGCAATTGGGTGGAGAAGTTTTAAACAGTGTAAGCAAAAATGTTGATTACGTTGTTGTTGGAGAAAAACCAGGCTCAAAATATGATAAAGCAAGGGCAATGGGCTTAAAAATAATAAATGAAGGTGAATTTAAAAAATTGATAGGAAGATGAAGAAAATTGTTATAATTGGGATAATATTTATGTTACTCTCAATTCCAACTAATGCATTTATTAGTCATAAAAAAATAAGCAAAGTAAATTTTGTTAATGAAAATGGCAACATTCTTTACGTCGGCGGCTCTGGGCCAAATAATTATACGCATATACAAGATGCTATAAATGATGCCAGCAATGGAGACACAATTTTTGTTTATTCTGGCACATATTATGAGAATGTTGTTATAAATAAAAGCATAAATTTGATTGGCGAAGATAAAAATGTCACTATAATCGATGGAATGAAAAATGGAACTGTAATCTTTATTTCTACAGAGAATGTAACTGTTAGTGATTTTACAATTAGAAATAGTGGGCACTACAATAGAGCAGGAGTGTTTATTTCTGCAGATGGAACTCATATCTATGGAAATAATATTGTGAATAATGCTTATGGAGTCATAATACAGGGGAAATACAATAATATTAGTTACAACTTAATAGATAATCAACAACGCATAGATGAGGACACCAATGGTATATGGCTCTGGGATGGAAATAATAACAGCATCTGGGAAAACATAATTCAAAATAATGGTATAGGCGTAGTTGCTGATGCCAGCCATACCCATATTTTTTATAATACCATTTCTCGTAATGATTGGGGTTTGGTGTGCACAAGAGTGAAAATGGAAACAGGTGGTTTTAATGAAGTGCATTATAATAATTTCATGCTGAACAAAATTCATGCTTCATTTATATGGGAATATGGCATACCTGCTTTAGACATTATAAATATCGCAAACTGGAATAGGAATTACTGGGAAAAATGGAGAACCCAGTTTCCAAAACCAATCATTGGCTTTGTAATCATTTATCCTTATGCTCCTGCCTACTTTCCATGGCTTAATTTTGACTATATGCCTTTAATCAAGCCATATAATAAGACATAACTACATTTATAAATGATAAGTTATATACATCAATGCATCCTGAATTGCAAAAATTATTGCAACTAAATTTCTTTAAGAAAGAAGGATTTGTTAGAAAGAAATGTAAAAAATGTGGGGCATATTTTTGGACAAAAAAAGAAAGGAAAACATGCAATGAATATCCATGCGATGAATATTCTTTTATTGGAAATCCAATTGGAAAAAAAATGGGCATAAGTCAAATGAGAAAATCATTTTTGCATTTCTTTGAAAAAAATGGGCATAAAATAATAAAAAGGTATCCTGTGGTGGCTCGCTGGCGGGATGATATTTATTTAACAATAGCTTCAATAGCAGATTTTCAGCCTCATGTGACTTCTGGCTTAGTTCCTCCTCCTGCAAATCCATTAGTAATATCCCAGCCGAGTATAAGACTGAATGATTTGGAAGAAGTTGGGGTAAGCGGAAGGCATCTAACTTTATTTGAAATGATGGGGCATCATGCTTTCAACAATAGCCAGAAAATTTATTGGAATGAAGAGACAATACAATATTGCAATGATTTTTTGGCAGACATTGGCATAGATGATGTTGTTTATAAAGAAGCGGAATGGTCTGGAGGCGGCAACGCCGGCGCATGCCTTGAAGTCATAGCCAATGGGCTTGAAATAGCAACACTCGTCTTCATGAATTTGAAAGAAAATAGAAATGGCAAATATATTGTTAAAGGGGCAAAATATGATGAAATGCCTTTGAAAATTGTTGATACGGGTTATGGGCTTGAACGCCTTGTCTGGCTTGTTAATGGGAGCAAGACGATATATGATGCAATATTTCCTGAAGTTATCAAAAAAATTGGAGGAGAAAATCAATATGTTTATGCAATAGCTGACCATGCTCGCTCCTTAGCTTTCATGCTTGGAGATGGTGTAGTGCCATCAAACACTGGCGTCGGTTATCTTGCAAGATTATTGATAAGACGTAGTTTGCGTTTTTTAGATAAAATAGAATCAAATAAAGACATGTTTTACATTTTAAACGAGCATCTCAAGTATCTTAAAAAAGATTTTCCTGAATTGGTGAAGGAAAAAGAAAGAATAAAAGAAATAATTGAAATAGAAACTGAAAAGTATTATTCCACAATTGAAAGAGGAAAGGCAATGGTAAAAAGAATGGAAAAGAAAAAGAACATTGGAATCAATGATTTAATAAAATTGTATGATTCGCATGGAATACATCCCGAAATTGTTAAAGAAATAGCAGGCATAGAAATTCCAAAAAATTTTGAATCAATGGTGGCAGAAATGCATGCAAAAGTAAAAAAAGAAAAGAAGAATAAAGCAAAAGAATATGATTTTGAAACGAGACCAATTTATTATGAAAATGAGCATGAAAAAGAATTTGATGCAAGCATTATTTACAAAGGAAAAGGCTTTGTTATTTTAGATAAAACCCTTTTTTATCCAGAAGGCGGCGGGCAGAAAAATGACATTGGTTACCTTATCCAGAATGGAAAAAAGTATAGGGTTAAAAAAGTTGAAAAGGCTGGAAAGGCAATTCTGCATTATGTGAATGGATTGAGCGAAGGAAAAGTTCATGGGATTATAGATTGGAATCGTCGTTATGCAATGATGCGTCATCATACGGCAACGCATGTAATAAATGCTGCTGCAAGAATCAAGCTCGGTAGCCATATATGGCAGGCTGGAAGCGATTTAGATGAAAATGAAGCAAGATTGGATGTTACCCATTATAAAAGAATAAGCATGGAGGAAGCAAGAGAGATAGAAAAAATAGCAAATAAAATCGTTTTTTCTTCATTACCTGTAAAAAAGGAATTTATGCCTCGCAACATTGCTGAAAAAAAATATGGAATGAGATTGTATCAGGGAGGGCCTCCGAAATCAAGCGTTATTAGAGTTGTCGAAATTCCTGGCATAGATGCTGAAGCATGTGGAGGAACCCATGTTGATAATACTGCAGAGATAGGAATGATAAAAATAATTGGAATTGAACGCATTCAAGATGGGGTGGAACGCATTCGTTTCTGTGCTGGAGATAAAGCAATAGAATATGTTCAAAAACAGGAAGATATTTTAAAAAATTTATCAGAAAAATTGCAAACGGATTTTTATGAATTGCCAGAAGCAACAGAAAAAATTATTAAAGAAAATAAGAAATTGAAAAAGGAAATAGAAAAATTGCAGAAAGGCATTGGGAGAGGAAAGGCAATTGAATATAAAGGAATAAAAATAATAATGCAAGACAGATTGTTAAAAGAAGCGATAAGAGATTTAACAAAAGAAAAAAGCGTTGTAATTTCCACAAGTAAAAAAAATGATAATGCAATTTTAACCATAGCATCCTCTCCTGATTTACCTATTGAATGCTCAAAAATTGCAAAAACTGTTGCAAACCAGCTTGGCAGCAAAGGCGGAGGCAAAAAAACAATAGGACAAGTAGGAGTAAAAGCTGGAGATGCAGAAAAAGCAAAAGAAATGGCGTTAGAAATAGTGAAAAAAGAATTAGCTAAATCTTCATAGTAACTTTTCTCTGATTCTAACAGTCAATGTTTCAAGTTCGTATATACCTTCGATGCCTCATATTCCACACCTTGCTGCAGTGTTTTAAATTTTAATTTTCCAACGCAAAAGTTTTATGAATGCATTGCCATATATCACATTGGGCCGGTAGATCAGTGGAAGATCGCCACCTTGGCATGGTGGAGGTCGCGGGTTCAAAATCACAACTTGCGGAGCAAGTTGAATGCTCACGCAAGTGCGATGAGCATCCCGTCCGGTCCATATCTACTCTTATCCTTGATTTTTTAATTTTTAGTAATTCTACATCTTACGCTAAATCCTTTTCAGGAATTTTTATTCTATCTCCAGTTTTTATATAATAGTACTTTTCTGGATACTTCATTTTAACATAATTTTTTGCTTCTGAACCACTGCAATGAGCAGGACATATATATTTTGAAAACTTTGCTAAATTATCTAAAACTTTATGAGAAGGTGAATGATAGCCCCCTATAACTAAATAGACATTTTCTCCGCTAATCTCTTTCAGTCTAGATGCTAAGTTGTCAGCACCAGGATGACTACATCCCACAATTACAATTAATCCCACTTTTTCAACTTTAATCCCTAAGGCTTGCTCCTTGACAAAAAAGCCCATAGGTCCTGACGTCCAGAGATCTTCATCTAATTTAGACGCCTCATTTATTTCAACAGGTTGAAACCCCCAATCTTTCAAGAAGTTTGAATTCCCTGGTGGTACATAAATCTTGAGGGCATGTACAACCTTTCCAATATATTCAAAACCACCATAATGATCCCCATGATAATGGCTTAGAAATGCAAAGTCCAAATTTTTTAGACTAATATTCATTTTGTTTATATTGTATTCTATTACATCTGGGTCCGTATTTGCATCAAACAATATTCTCCATCTTTCAGATTCTAAAAGGATGCTCCATCCCCAATCGTTCTTTAGACCTTCTCCAGGTTCGTTATCATTTAAAACTGTAAGGGACAAATATTTTGCCATAAATATATATTATTTTTTGTTTAAATTTTTTGTCCATGTGTATAAGTCCCATACTCAGCTCCTACTTCTCTTACAAAAAATTTATTCAATTATTTTTCCATACATTATTGTGTTCTTAACAACAGCTTCTATTCTTTCAATAGCATTTTTTATTTTTTTAAGTTTTTGTTTTTCTCCAGCATTTTCGCTTTCATCTAACATCAAATCAATATAACCTTTAGCAATAACAATTGGATTAAAGAAATAGTGAGATATATTCTCTTTAAAATTATTCATTATTTCATATGTTTTGTTTATATATTCTTCAATTGTTTCTGTATCTCCTTTTCTAATCAATCCAAAATATTTTGTTACATGTCCTCTTTCGAAAATTGGATAAATGCTTATTTCCATTCCTCTCCATCTAAACGATAATTTTTTATTTCCTAAGCCGTCTATTATTTCATTTTTTAATTTTCTTAATATATGCATAGCTCTTTCATCAGCCTGTAGAATTTTCCCATTTTGTGAAATCACAAATGTGCTCTCCCATTCCATTTTATCAACATATCCTTGCTCTTGTATTTCCATTTTTTTAAACAGCAACAATCCTCTCATATTCAGACAATATAATGGAAAAGAATATATATTGCTTATTTTGACCAAAATTGCTTTTGCAAAGCAATTATGAATAAATCAAGTATAATAAAAATAGTATGAAATAAAAGATGCTTTGATTAATAGCAAAAACCTATTTTAAACTAAAATAAATATACTGAATTAATATACAATTATGGAAGTCATATTTCTTTCAAATGAAAATATAAAAAACCCTCTTATTGAGGAGATGAAAGATGCTGGCAAAAGGCTCAAAAAAAAGAAGTATGTTACGCAAACTTATGGAAATATAAGCATTAGATATGGTAAAAGAATAATTATAACAGCCACAAATTCAGATTTAGGAAATTTGCAGGATGATGATTTTGTTGAAGTTGCTGACTACAATCCTGTTACAAATACTGCTTTAGTAATTGGAACAAAAAAGCCTTCGAGAGAAACACCAATGCACTGGCTTATTTATTCGAGAAATGATATAAATGCAATTGTTCATACCCATAAAATATTTGACAATGCGATAACAACATTGGAAGAAAAACCTGCTGGAAGCATAGAACTTGCATTTGAAGCCTTAAAAATAATAGGAAAAAGCAATTTAATTAATCTAAAAAATCATGGAAGCGTTGCAGTTGGAGCTACATTAAAGAAGGCAATGGAGGTGATAGATTGCTTGTAAATGGAAAACAAATGACATCTTTATGGAGAGACGGGACAGAAATAAAAATGATTGACCAGCGTATTTTGCCTCGACGCATAGAAATATTTACAGCAAAAGATGAAAATGAAATTGCCTATGCAATAAAAGAAATGGTCGTTAGGGGCGCACCCGCCATAGGCGTTGCCGCCGCATATGGCATTGCAATTGCTAAAGATAAAGATTATGCTGCAAGTTTGCTAAGCAAGACAAGACCTACAGCCCATGATTTATTCTATGCTATAGACTATATGAAAGATGCCATTGAACATGGAGAAGATGCTTTTAAATCTGCAGATGAATATGCAAAGGCCATAATAGACAAATGCAGAAAGATAGGAGAGAATGGAAAAAAGCTTATTAAGAATGGCTATAAAATTTTAACTCATTGCAATGCAGGTGCTCTTGCAACCATAGATTATGGAACTGCTTTAGCTCCAATAAGAATGGCAAAAGATAAAGAAATTTTTGTTTGGGTTGATGAGACACGCCCTCGTTTGCAGGGCTTACTGACAGCATGGGAATTATATCATGAAGGCATTGATTATGCAGTTATTGCAGACAATGCAGCAGGTTATTTTATGGAAAAGGGGGAAGTGGATATGGTAATAGTTGGTGCAGATAGAATTGCTTTAAATAATGATGTAGCAAATAAAATCGGAACTTATGAAAAAGCTGTTGTTGCAAAAGAAAATGGCATTCCTTTTTATGTAGCTGCTCCATTAAGCACATTTGATAAAAGCATTGAGGATGGCAATCAAATAAAAATCGAAGAAAGGAGTATGGATGAGATGACAAAAATTTATAACTTTAAAACAATGGCAAGAAACCCAGCTTTTGATATAACTCCAGCTAAATACATTACTGGAATAATAACGGAAGAAGGAATAATAAAGCCATAAAATTTTATATATGCGTTGTTTGATTTATTTCAAATGAAAATTCCTCGGTGGAAAAAAGCAGAATTTGAAGAAATTGAATACGAACCAATGAATATAAAGGAATTACTCGGAGAGATGAAAAGCATATCAGAGCTTATAGTTGATTTAGCATATTCAGCCATTTTGTTTCATAATAAGGAAATTGCAGAAGAAGTGAGATATCTTGAAGTTAGAATGGATACACTCAACTACCATATAAGAATGATTGCAATGCTCGCCGCCCGCACGCCGGAGGAGGCGGAAAAAATGGCTGGCATATTGCAGATTGCTGAGGCTGCAGAAACGATATCAAATGCTGCTGGAGACATTGTAAAAATTTTGTCTTTGAAGCTAACCCGTCCAATATTGCCCCGTTTGATAAGGGAATCAGATGAGATGATAAAAAGATTGCTGATTGATGAAAAATCGAGTGCAAAAAATAAGAAAATAAGGGATATACATATAACATCTGAAACAGGAGTTAAAATACTTGCTATAAGGAGAAAAAATAAATGGATTTATGGTCCAACAGGAGATGTTATTTTGAAGGCAGGGGACATTGTAATATGCATTGGAACTGAAGAAGGATTAAATCATTTAAATAAACTTTTTAAAGGCGAGGTGGAGGTACTTGAATGAGTGAGGAAGAAGCAGAAAGCATGCTTTTAGAACTTAAAGAAAAAGCTGAATTGATGCTGGATTTGGCATATTCTTCAGTAATATATGATAATAGAGACATTGCAGAAGAAGTTTATGAGCTGGAGGATTATATCGATGGCTTGCATTATGAAGTGCAAAAATTGGCAATAGAAGATTCAAATAAAGGAGAGCTTGAAATAAATGAAGCACTTGCAATAATACAACTTGGAAATTCTTCCGAAGTTATAGCTGATGCAGCTCGTGAAATAGCGGATGTTGAACTTAGAGATGTTGAATTACACCCCATTATAAAAGAAAGCCTTTTAGAAACTGAAGAAGTTATATTAAGGGCTATAGTTGAAAAACAATCAATATTGAAAGACAAAAAACTCGGAGAAATAGAACTTGCTACAAATACCGGAATGTGGGTTTTTGCTATAAGAAGAGGAAAAAAATGGATTTATGGTCCAGATAAAAATACAACTATAATGGAAGGGGACGTGCTTTTTGTTAAAGGTCCAAAAGAAGGAAAGGAGCGTTTTCTCGCCATTGCAAACGGAAAAGAAAGAGAAATATAAAACACTGGGCTTGAGCCCTTTTTCTTTTCAAAAAAGAAAAAGTGCTTCAGCCCAAAAAGAAAAC
>CAZYCK010000019.1:0-11324 GCA_964646055.1 uncultured Thermoplasmatales archaeon
TCAATCATTTCTTTCATGCCTGCTATATGGCACAACTAAAATAAATCTTTTGATAAAAAAATAAAAAGAAAGAAAAAGAAAAATTAGTATATTCCTTGGTCAATCATAGAATCTGCTACTTTTACAAATCCGCCAATATTTGCTCCTACTACCAAATTGCCAGCATGTCCATATTTCTCTGCATATTTTGCGCTTGTTTTGTATATATTTACCATGATGTCATGTAGCTTTTTATCTACCTCTTCTGCAGTCCATTGCAATCTTATGCTATTCTGAGACATTTCCAGTCCACTGACTGCTACGCCGCCTGCATTGGCTGCTTTAGCCGGCCCGAATAAAACGCCATTACTGTGGAAATAATCTATTGCTTCTAATGTGGAAGGCATGTTTGCTCCTTCTACTACTGCTATAACCCCTGCATCTACTAGCCTTTTTGCATCATTTAAATCAATTTCATTCTGTGTTGCACATGGATATGCAACATCCACGCTATCAACAATATCCCATGCTTTCTTTCCAGCATGCCATTCCAAGCCAAATTTCTCTGCAACTTCTTGCAATCTTCCATGCTTTATTGCTTTTGTTTCATAGACAGCTTGCCAAATTTCATCATTTATTCCGTCTGGAAGAGACATTGCTCCTTTAGAATCTGAAAGTGTTATTACTTTTCCTCCAAGCTCCGTTACTTTCTTTGCAGCAAATTGTGCCACATTTCCGCTTCCAGATATTGCAACTTTTTTGCCATGCAAATCAGTTCCTTTTGACTTCAACATTTCCATGAGGAAATATGTTGCTCCATAGCCAGTTGCTTCTGGTCTTATCAATGAACCACCCCAGTTTAATCCTTTTCCTGTCAGCACACCTTCAAATCTATCTACGATTTTCTTATAAGCTCCGAATAGATAACCAATTTCCCTTCCTCCAACACCAATATCTCCAGCAGGCACATCAGTATTTGGTCCAATATGGCGATATAACTCACTCATGAAAGCTTCGCAAAAGCGACGAACCTCTGCATCACTCTTTCCATGCGGGTCGAAGTCGGAGCCGCCCTTTGCGCCGCCCATTGGCAATCCTGTCAATGAGTTTTTGAATATCTGTTCAAAGCCAAGAAATTTGAGTATGCTTAAATTTACTGTTGGATGGAAGCGAAGCCCACCTTTGTATGGGCCAATTGCACTATTGAATTCAATTCTATAACCCTTGTTTACATGTATTTCATGGTTGTCATCTTCCCATGATACACGAAACATTATTGTTCTTTCAGGCTCTGTTATTCTCTCAAGAATTTTATTTTCCATGTATTTTGGTTCTTTCTCAATCACTGGTATCAATGATGTCAGCACCTCAGTTATTGTCTGATGAAATTCTTTTTCTCCAGGATTCTTCTCCTTTACTTTTGTTATAATATTTTCTACATATTCTTTGGCATTCATTTTTTCACCGCTTGGTAATGCTCGTATCAAATATAAATCTTAGCGGAAAATTGTTAGCATGTATCACGAAAATAAATTAAATAATAAAAGGCTAACCTTCAGGATGAAGAAAGAACCACCTCCTGAGGGCGATATGCATGAATGCATGGTTATTGAAAGAAAGAAAGACAGCAAAAGACCTAAAGGAGAGTTTGGTTTCTCTTCTATTTTGCACTTTTGGTGATTTAATAACTGGCATAACCATGGGTTATTTTACTGGTAAGTTAAACGCTTTGCCTGCCCTCATTATTTTAATACCTCCAACAATTGGTATGCGCGGCAATATATTTGCTGCACTTGCCTCTCGCTTAGGAACATACTTGCATACTGGAGAACTCGTTATTGGAAAAAAAAGTAGCTTGCTCGAAAATAACATAAACTCTTCATTCTCCTTAACATTTTCAATGAGTTTATACCTCGGAATACTTGCATGGATAATAGCAAAGTATCTTGGAATGAAAGTTGGCATAATTGATTTAATACTCATTTCAATGTTTGCAGGAATTTTCTCAGCATTCATTATGGTTTTTTTTACATCCATAATTACATTCTTTAGCTATTCTAAGGGATGGAATCCAGATAATGTTACAGCTCCTTTAATAACACTTGCTGGAGATATTGTAACATTGCCTCTCCTTTTCTTCTCCATGGAAATTGTTCTACTTTTAAACCAAGAAACAAAGATTATTACATTTTTGATTTTCCTTTCATTGAGCATTGCAATTTCTATTTATTCATCTAAAAATAAAGTTGCAAAAAGGATATTAGTAGAAAGCATACCAATCCTTATTCTATGCGGTCTTTTAAGCAGTTTTTCAGGAGTTGTTCTCGGAGCTAAATTTAGAGGAATAATGGAAGTGGCAGCAATTTTGACTATCGTTCCTGCTTTTTTGGAAGACGGCGGCGCAATAGCAAGCATATTGTCCGCCCGTTTTTCTTCTGCTCTTCATACGGGAGAGATGAAATATGGAGAGGCTAAAAAAAATGTTTTGAGTTTGTTTATCATAATGCATATAATAGGATTAATAATATTTCCTCTTATTGGAATATTTGGTTACATCGCTGGCGTTGCCATGGGATTGAAGAGCTATAGCATATTCAAAATGATTTTAATTTCTTTAATAGCTGGAGAACTGCTTGTCATAATTGTGAATATCCTTTCATATTACATATCAACAATCTCATTTAAAATTGGACTAAACCCAGATAATGTTAGCATTCCTTTGCTTACAAGCCTAATGGATTTTGCTGGAACAGCATGCCTTATTGGAGTCGCACTTCTATTAAACTTTTGATAGGAGTATTTCTATAGATGAAACATTCCTGTTTTCAAGCTCTTCTGTCGATATTTTTACATCCTTTACTTCCACTCCTTCTAAAAATCTATTCACGGTTATTTCAGCTGCATCTACTGCTCTAGAGATAGCTCTTCCTCTTGCTTTCAAAAAAACTTCGTTGGCTCCATTTTCAAATTCAGCTGCTGCAGCTGCAGCATATTTCACGGCAGGCTTTGTTCCTACATATATTATATTTTCTTGTTGTTCGCTCATCAAATGGCAATTTATATTATTATATAAACATTTTTGTGGTATGTAAAAGCAGTAAGACACATAAAAAATTTAAATGGGTTGTGTTATTACCCTTGTGGGAGCATGGTGTAGCCAGGGATCATAGCGGGCTCCAGTTATGGGGATGATTAAAAGAGGGTCATCCGAATTGTGAAGAGTAACTGGAGCGATGACCCATAGAAGAGACCCGCTGATCTGGGTTCAAATCCCAGTGCTCCCACTAAAATATCAAGGGATTAAAATGAAAATAGAATTAAAATTAAACGCTGGGTTGGTATTGTCCTTACTTGTATTAGTATTAGGGATAATATTTTACATTGCATGGGGGTTGCAATATCATGTATGGGCAGATATAGGAATATATTCAATAACAGCAGTCATGGTAAGTCTTGGAATTCTTGGAAGCATGGCAAGCATAATCAAATCAGATGAAAAAAGCTAAGCATCCTAAAAATTTATTTATACAAAAAAATTGTAGGTTATCATGAAACCTAAAATGGTTGTATCTGTTATTTTAGTCATCATTTTGTTCATAAATGTGGCAAATCCCTTTTTTATTATAAAAAATGAAATACAAAGCAATAGAAAGGGGCAATCTAATGAATTAATTCAATTCAAAGGAGAATGTAAAAATATAATGGCAATTGGCAACGCAACAGCTGGCAACTACAACCTTTTATTGAAAGTGAGAGACCCAGCAAGGCAGGGCTATCAAGTTTTATGTTCTATTCCAAAAGGCTATGAATATGATTACCATCGCCCATGGACAGGAATAAAAATGCATTTTGTAGTAACTCATAAATTTATTGGAACAACCACAAAAGGAGATGGACCACCAAATATAACAAAGCCAGGCATGCTTTTAAGCGACGCCGGACTTGCCTTCGGCGACGCCGACACGCTATGTTATCTCGTCAATCCTACCAAATATGCATGGGATGATTTTGATTGGATGAGATATGCTGCACAATCTGCTGACAATATTGAAGAAGCTGTTTCAATGCTTGGGGATGCCGTGACAAAAATGCATGCTCCTTCTGTAGCAGAAAATATATTTGTAGCTGGAGCAAGTAAAGGAGCTATTATCGAAGCAGATGCTTTCAATTTTAAAGTAAGATATATTAAAAATGGCATTGAAATTCAATCAAATTATCCAAAAATGTTATGGAAAGAACATGCTCTTTATCCCCTCTTTGTCGCTTCCAATTTTAATTCAAATTTTACAGGATGGGTTAAGGCTAGGCAAAAAATTAATCTGGGCTCAATAACAGGAATATACATTACAGCCATTAATAATAATTCTATTATTGTTAGAATGTACCCATTTGGATTATGGAAAGAGATTTATTTAGGAGAAGGAAGGCCTATCGGAAATTTTTGGGTCGAAGTAAAGGATATAGGAGATAACGAAGCCAAAATTTTTGTTTGTTATAAATATTTTATGTGGGAAGAAAAATTGAAGGAAATTGCAATGAAAAAATATGGGAGCATTGGCTTGAGAGATATGATAAATTGGTCACGTATTCGTAGTGCCGACTTACAAGGATTAAGAGGGATTTGTCAGGGAGGATATGAAGCTGCCACCATATATAAAATTCCTTCCAAGTATGCTGATTTATTAAGTAGTTTGTGGTTTGCTGCTGACCAATGTTCTTCTATATTTATTCCTGTGCATATATGTGATGTTGATATATATGATGCCTATGAAAATGGGGAAGCTTCAGCAATTGCTTTAAAATTGTTGCAAAAATATGGTAATGAAAATTTAACAAAATTATGCGAAAAAGTAGAAGAGAATATCATTTCTGAGACACAGAAAGTGGAGGAAGAAGCAGAACAACTTATTGAAAATGGAAGCAAGGAAGAGGCAATTATTCTTCTTACATTATCAGATATGAAAATGCAGATGAATGCAATAGAAATAGAAAAAACATGGCTTAATACATAATGATTATAGCAATGTTGAGTTTTTATGGGATAAGTATTTTGCATTTTCTTTAATTTCCTCCAAAGTTTCTTTTATTCTTTTCCTTTCTTCTTCTCTTACATCTCTTACCCTTTTTGCAGGAATACCAGCAATAAAAGAATTTTCATCGAAATTTTTGGTTACAACGGAGCCAGCAGCAACAATGCTGTTATCACCAATGCTGACTTCCAGAATAATTGCTCCTATACCAACCAAAACATTTTTTCCAATCTTGCTTCCATGCAAAATGGCTGCATGAGAAATTATACTTCCTTCTCCAACAACAACTTTTTCATGAGCTTCTATGAATGCCCTATCCATTATTGCCGCATTTTTTTCTATTATAACAGCATTTTTCCCTCCTCTTATCATAGCACCAGGCCATACAGAAGCGAAATCATGAATGCTGACATTTCCTATAATTACAGCTAATTCATCTACAATTGCCTTATTACTTATATGAGGCATCCATTTATCAAATTGTCTTATCATTTTTTATCAATCTTGCAATATCCATTGGAAATTTTGCGATTTTCACCCCAGCTTTTTTCAATGCTTCCATTTTTGATTTTGCATCTCCTTTGCCACCCATTATTATTGCGCCGGCGTGCCCCATGCGTTTGCCCTGCGGTGCTGTCCTGCCAGCAATGTATGCATATACGGGCTTGCTGATATTCTTTTCAATATATTCTGCTGCATCTTCTTCTGCTGTTCCTCCAATCTCTCCTATTAATACTATGGCATCTGTTTCATCATCTTTTTCAAATTCCTTCAAAGCATCTATAAAAGTTGAGCCAGTTATTGGGTCCCCCCCTAAACCAACGCATGTTGATTGCCCTAAGCCAAAGTTTGTCAAAGATGCAACAATTTCATAGGTAAGGGTTCCAGAACGAGATGCAACACCTACGCTTCCTTTTTTAAATATTTGATTTGGAAATATTCCAATTTTTGATTTTCCTGGTGATGCAATTCCAGGACAATTTGGCCCTATTATACGAGCCTTTTTATAAATTCCATAATGAACAAATTGCATTGCATCATGGAAAGGTATATTTTCTGTTATAACAACAATTGTTTTAATTCCGGCATCTAAGGCTTCAATAACCGCATCTTTTGCGAAGGCAGCAGGAACAAAAACAATGCTCGCATTTGGTTCTGTTTCCATTGCATCTTCAACACTATTATAAACTGGCACTCCATGGACAAACATTCCTTCTTTGCCAGGCGTAACACCTGCAACAATTTTTGTTCCAAATTCTTTCATTGCCTTTGTATGAAATTGCCCTTGATGCCCTGTAATTCCTTGCACAAGCAATCTAATTTCTTCATCAACCCATATCGCCATTTAATCACCCAGCTCAGATGCCTTTTTTGCAACTTCTTCAAACGAATCAACTGCAATTACATAATCTTTAAGCATATCTCTTGCAACATCTTCATTCACTCCTTTTATTCTTGCTACAATTGTAGGAGTTTCATTTTTTTCCATGAATTCTATGATTCCTTTAGCTACAGTATCACATTTTGTTATTCCGCCAAATAAATTAATTAAAATAACTTTTGGCTTAGCTTTTACAATCAATTCTAAAGCTTGCTTAACTTTTTCAGGATCATCTGTCCCACCTAGATCAAGGAATGTTCCTCCTTTTCCACCAAACTCATTCAATGCATCTAAAGTAGCCATCGTCAAGCCGGCGCCATTTGCTATAACACCTATATTTCCATCTAACTGCACAAAAGAAATGTTTTTTTCTCTAGCTTCTTTTTCAATAGGGGTTAATTCAGAAGTTTCTTTTGGCAATTCAGGATGCCGATATAAAGAATTATTGTCTACAATGATTTTTGAATCTAAGGCAATGGAGCTTCCATTTGAGACAGCCATAGGATTTATCTCTGCCAACTCGCAATCATTTTCCACGAAAAGTTTGAATAATTTTGATGCTATGCCGCGAGCTTCTTTTGGTAAGTTGCGAAGCTGGTATGCTTGCAAGCCAATCATTGGGTTCACATAAATTTTTTTAACTTTCTCAGCCATTGCTTCTATATCTATACCTCCTTCAGATGAAAACATCATAAGATATTGCCTGCTGCTCCTATCAAGAAAAAAACTCAGATAATATTCTTTTTCAATTTCAATTTTTTCTTCCACCAGTATTTTTTTCACCCTTTCTCCTTTTATTTCCATTTTCATTATTTCGTCAAAATTTTTTTCTGCTTCTTGCATATTATTTGCAAATTTTATTCCTCCAGATTTTCCTCTCCCTCCAACCAATACCTGAGCTTTCATCACCCATGGAAATGGTATATCAATTTTTTTAATTTCATTTTTTTTCTCAATGAGAAAGCTTTTTGGCACATTTATTTTATATTTTCTAAATATTTCTTTACCTTGATATTCAAACAGTTTCATGATGGTATATCTTTTCCTTTTTATAACTTTACGTAATCTCCATATTTTTTCTTTTAGTAAAAATGGGCCCGGCCGGATTTGAACCGGCGACCATCTGGTCTCTCACTCGCAAGCGAGTTTTCGTCCTCGCAAAGTTGCGGATATGAGCCAGACGCTCCACCTGGCTAAGCTACGGGCCCTCGAGATAAATGGATTTTAGATATAAAAATTTACTCATATCCTCCTATTTTTAAAGTCGGGTCACCAAGCAAGATGAATTCCTGTATTGTCCATCTATCCCATTCAGAATTTAAATAATTTTCCTGAGCATTTACAAATATGTTACCTAATATTTTATCATTTGAATTCATGTAAGAAGAGAAGAAATGATATGCAAGAAAACTTGCTCCCCAATGGGGGCCATTTTCATCCACGCCAGTAAATGCAACTCTTGTTGAGCCTATTGTTGCTATTGCTCCTCCTGTAGGTTGAGCGATAAAATACCATGCAAAACAGGGGAATGTTGAATTGAATGGAATAGGAACACCATCTCCTCTCAAATCTGAAGAATTGAAATCAAGCTTTGCAGTCAAACATGCATCAAGGAAGATTATTGGAAGTTTGTATCCATTTATTAATCCTGCTATATAAGGTGTGAAATACGTTCCAGTCCAATTTTCATTATCAGGCTTATGAGTTCCCCATCCATAAGGAAAGCCATGTCCTGAAAAATACAAAAATCCTGCCCCTTTTTCAATTTTCGCTTCAACATTAACCGCATTTAGATTACCATAAGATGCCCATAGCCTTTCTGGTTTAAATGATTTCATTATATTCGCAATATAATCATTCATAAACTCTCCTTCCACGACGCCCCAGCCCGGGAACGTGTCGCCGCCGACGAGAATTATACGATTGAACCAATTTTTGTTATAGGCATTTTCTTCATATTTTATTATTTTATTTACAACAACATTTGCTTCCATTACATTATTGCATGCAAGCCTGCCAATATAAACATCAGGGTATAAGTCTATTGTATCATTTACCCCATTGCATCCATAATGAATTTCTCCATATATTCCATTGTTATTAGTATCCCACGAAGAAAATTTCATGCTTCCATTGTCATATCTATATAAATCGGCATAATACAAATCTGTGGGCATTTCAAAAGTATAGCATTTCCATCTATGCTTTTCATAATATGTTACATATCTTATTGGCAATTTATATATACTCCCTCCAAGCAGAACATATTTTATTCCATAATTTTCTACGCTGTTTTTTATATAATACTTTATTTTTTCTGCATCATCTCTTCCTTGCGTATTTTTATATATGCTTTCTAAAGTGGCAACAATTGTTTTTATTCCATGCTCTTCTTTAAATTTTGCCAATCTTTCAAAAGCTTTTGAAAATTTTTCTGGAGTTATAATAAGCAAATCATAAGCATTATTAGAAGCAATTTTTGATGACAATTTGTAATCTACGCTCACCTTTGATTTATTTGAATATATGGTAAGAAATATAACACGCTTTCCATTTTTTAAACCAACGCCAATATGATATGGTTGCTCTTTTATAAAATAACTATGTTTATTACTCAACCATGAGATATTTTTTTCTTCTATTTCTTTGTCTCCTGCTATTACATTTATTTTTGTTCCAATTGGAAATATGAAAGTTTTGTTTTGCCCCGTGCTTATATTTATAATCTCTGTATTTTTAAAGCTATCATCAGAATTTTTTATAATAAAATTTGTTCCCGCAGGCACAGAGAGCATTATAAAAACAATAGCCAATATAATCCATTTCATGATATGAAAAACACGCCAATATATAAATTTTATATCACTTGATTCCAATGTAAGTGAAAAATATATAGTGTAAAAATTCTAATTTTTTACATGATGTACATAGCATGGGGAGGGATGCTACAGAGGAAATAAATGCCCCTAATAAAATGTTAAAGAAAGAGAAAAATGCAGAAACAAGGGATCGGATAAGGGGAATAATACTTCTTAAGAAAGGCTATAAGCTAAGGGAAATTGCAAGCATAATGGGAGTAAGTAGGAGAACTATCTACAATTGGAAGAAAAGATATAAAGAAGAGGGAATTGAAGGGTTGAAAACAAAAGAAAAACCTGGAAGAAAGAGGAAACTTTCCAATGAGGACATGGAAAGATTAAAAGATTTGTTAAAAGAAAGGGAATACTGGACAACAAGAGGAGTAAGGAAGCTGATAAAGATAGAGTTTGGCATAGAATATACTTTAAGGCATGTTGCAAGAATATTGAGAAAGCTAGGCATGAAATACCAGAAACCATACGTTAATGATTATAGAAGACCAGAAAATGCAGAAGAAATTTTAAAAAAAGATTAGAAGAAGCAGATATGCAGGATGCAATTATTGGTTTTCTTGATGAATCTTCTCACAATATAAATACCAATACTGCAAGATTATGGTCATTCAAAAAGCTGAAGATAAAGAAAAATACGCAAAAGAAAGAGAGGATAAACTCCTTTGGTTTCTATGCATTGAATGGTGAAAGTGTCTATTCTGCAAAGGAATCATCTAAGAAAGAAGATGTGTGTGAATTTTTACATGAAATAAGAGCGAAGAACCCTAGCGGAAAAATAATAATTGTAACAGACAACTTTGCATCTCATAAAAGCAGAAAAGTGAGAGCAACATCTGAAAAACTTGGTATAACTCTGGTTTTTCTTCCACCATATTCTCCTGATTTAAATCCAATTGAATTTATCTGGAAGAGTATAAAGAGGGAAATTTCTTCAATGTTTTTGATGTGTAAGGAAGAATTGAAAGAAATTGTAGAAGGTTTGTTTCATATATTTGCATCATCAATAACTTTTGCTAAAGCGTGGATTGAGAAATTTTTGAAAATACCTACGATTGCAGTTATGTAGTAGGAAATTATTTCTGTCGAAGACTATAATTGAGGGAGTTTCCCATCTCCTTAATTTCCCTTAGCTTTTTCACTACTTCATCATATCCAAGCATACACCCACCTTTATGATAATAAATTGCTCTCGCTATTTTGATTAAACTGCAACACTAACTCATTGCGACATTATAATAGCAATCCTTTCGCATTCAATTCTTCTGTAATCTTTTCAATCGCTTCTTTAACCTGACTGTCTTTTCTTGCTCCAGTGCATACAAGTTTTCCTGAACCAAACAAAAGCAAAACAACCCTAGGCTCTTCAAGTCTATAGACTAATCCAGGAAATTGCTCTGGCTCATATTCTATTTTTTCCAAACCAATGGCAAGAGCTATTGCATTTAAATTAAGCTGTGCATGAAGATTTGCAGAAGCAACTATATTCTGAACCGTAATTTCTGGCTTTTTATAAACCCTGAATCCAGCTCCAGCAACTTTATCACAAACTTTTTTTATGGCTCTCTCCACATCCTTTATTGTCTTTGCTCCTGTACAAACAACCTTCCCACTTCTAAATAGCAGGGCAGCTGTCTTAGGCTCCTCAAGGCGGAGCACAAGCCCTGGAAATTGTTCAGGCTTATAATCAGTTTCTGGAAGAGCTTTCTTCAATTTAGATAAATCTATTTCTCTGGCTATTGTTGTAGATGCCACAACATTTTCAATCCTCATATCTACCATGTAAATCATGGCTATATATAAATACACTTTATAAACTCTTTGAATATGCCAAGGTTGCAAAAAAATCAAATCGAATGAAGTAATTGCATAAACACTCAAGTTCCTTTTTTTCTATGAGGAATAGATTCTCTGAAGATGGCAGCAAAAGATACAGAGAAATAACAAATTACAACAATAATTTTTAGCTAACTTCCAGAGATACTGTAGATTACATCTGGCGGCAGCAATTTTTGTGTATGATTTTGGCTATTCCATCCTTCCCTATATGTTTCTAAATCAATA
>CAZYCK010000020.1:0-11000 GCA_964646055.1 uncultured Thermoplasmatales archaeon
AATCAAATATTTTTTCATTGCGATAAAAATAAATTATAAAAAGGACAATAAATTTATCTTTAAGGGGGTATAAAAAATGAATATTGATGAAGTAAAGAAGGAAATCATGGGAAAACTCGAGCTTGATGAAATTAACTCAGGTGTTTTCTATGGTGAATGGGCTCCTATAGAAGGTAGAGAGACAATAATATCATATTCACCAATAGATGGAAGCGAGATAGCAAGGGTAGCAATAGCAACGAGAGAAGATTATGAGAGAGTTATAAAAAAAGCTCAGCAATCCTTTGATATATGGAGCGAGATTCCTGCACCTAAGAGGGGATGGCTCGTAAGAGAGATAGGCAACGAGCTCAGAAATTACAAGAAAGAACTTGGAAGGTTGGTATCTATAGAGGTGGGTAAAACCATACCAGAGGGAGAAGGAGAGGTTCAAGAAATGATAGATATAGCAGACTTTGCTCTTGGGCTTTCAAGACAGTTCTATGGGCTTACGATAGTCAGTGAGAGAGAACATCATAGGATGTATGAACAGTGGCTTCCTCTTGGTCCAATCGGAATAATAACATCATTCAACTTTCCATGTGCTGTCTGGGCATGGAACACTATGATAGCCTCTGCGGCAGGAGATATTTCTGTATGGAAGCCTTCAAGCAAAGCCATTCTTGTAGCAATAGCCACAATAAAGATAGTTAATAGAGCAGTTAAAAGGCTTGGATATCCACCCATATTCTTCCTTATTGTGGGTAGAGGGGGAGACGTAGGAGAGTGGATGTCTAAAGATAAAAGATTACCACTGATATCATTTACAGGCTCCATACCAACTGGAAAAAGAATATCTGAGAATGTAGCAAAAAGGCTCGGAAAGACAATTTTGGAGCTCGGGGGGAATAATGCTGCAATAGTAACTTCAAAGGCTGACATGAATATTGCACTAAAAGGTGTGGCGTTTGGGGCGTTGGCAACAGCAGGACAGAGATGCACTACTACAAGGAGACTCATACTTCACGAATCTATATATGATGAATTCCTTGCAAAGCTGAAGAATATCTATGAAAAAGTAAGTGTAGGAAATCCACTAGAAGAAGGTGTTAGTATGGGGCCACTCATCAATGAAGAGGCAGTAGGTAATTATTTAGAAGCAATTAAAAGGGCACAGAAAGAAGGAGGAAGGTTAATATACGGTGGTGAGAGAATAAGCATTTCTGGACTTGAAAGAGGACATTATGTCAAGCCCACCATCATAGAGGCAAATCCTGATATGAACATCGTTAAGATGGAGACCTTCGCTCCAATACTCTATGTAATGAAATACAGGACAATTGATGAAGCAATAGAGATACACAACAGTGTGCCTCAGGGACTTTCATCTGCAATATTCACTACAGATTTACAGGAAGAGGAATACTTTCTCTCGCATAAGGGTTCTGACTGCGGAATAGCAAATGTAAATACAAGCACAGCGGGGGCTGAGATAGGCGGAGCCTTCGGCGGTGAAAAAGAAACTGGTGGAGGGAGAGAGAGCGGAAGTGATGCATGGAAGAATTATATGAGGAGACAGACCATTACCATAAACTATGGGAAAAATCTCCCGCTTGCACAAGGAATTAAATTTGCTGTCAAGTAAAAGATAAAAGAGACGGAAAGGCATTTATAGACAATTGCTATAACAAGAAAAGAGGTGAATAAATGGATAAGAAAGCAGATTTAGCTGGACCAGGTATAGGTGATTACAATGAATTGGAGAAAATTTTGCCACAAGATTATGAATCTTTGTTAACTCCAAAAGAAACTCAGAAAGCCATCTTTGCAGTAAAAGATTACATTGAAGAAAATTTGTGTAAAGAGCTAAACTTAATGCGTGTTACCGTGCCATTAATAGTGGATGCTGAAAGCGGAGTAAATGACTATCTTGATAGGGATGGTTCTCGCACACCTGTCGAATTTCCTTGCGGTCTTGGTCTTGAAAAACCAATCCGTGCACAAATTATTCAGGCTGCCACAAAATGGAAAAGATTTGCATTGAAGCAATTTGGAATGAAAGTTGGCGAAGGAATATTAACAGATATGCGTGCTGTCAGGAAAGATTATTTCCTTGACCATGACCATAGTGCTTATGTCGATCAATGGGATTGGGAGCGTGTAATAACAGAAGAGCAGCGTAACCTTGATTTTTTGACTGACGTGGTAAAAAAAATATGGAAAGTGATTAAAGGTGCAGAAAAGCATATTCAAAAGCTATTCCCACAGCTTAAAACAGATAAATATCCGAATTTGCCTGATAATTTAACATTTTTGCATGCCGAAGACATTCTTGACATGTATCCTGATTTGCCACGCAAAGCAAGAGAAACAGAAGTTTTGAAAAAATATCCTGCTATATTTATTTATGGCATTGGTTATCCACTTAAAGATGGTTATCCACATGAATTAAGAGCTCCTGACTACGATGATTGGATTACTGAAACAAGGTCAAAAGATGGCAGACCAATGCATGGTTTAAATGGTGATATCCTTGTCTGGAACCCTGTAACAAAGCGCCGCCATGAGCTTTCTTCCATGGGCATCCGAGTTAATGCCAGCAGCCTTAAAAAACAGCTTGAAATGTCTGGATTGCTAAACTTCCTTAAATTTCCGTATCATCAAGCAATCATGAATAATGAATTGCCTCTCAGCATCGGCGGGGGCATCGGGCAGTCTCGCACTTATATGCTTCTGCTGAAAAAAGCGCATCTTGGAGAAGTGAGCGTTACAGTATGGCCAAAGGTTTTGAAGGATATGTGTAGAAAAAAGAATATCCATGTTCTTGAATAGCATAAATTATAAGGCTATTCAGCATTAATTACAATGTCTATTTCTTTTCCATTGCCGCTTTTAAGAGTGGAAAGCATTGCCTTTATCGTTTTATAAAAAAGCTTTGATACAAAATCATTTAATGCCAATCTTTTTCCGTCAACAAAAATTTCGATATTTTTCTTCTTAAGATTTATCATTTTCAATATTTCATTTTCATCAGCACTGCCAGCATTTATTATTATATCTCCTTTTGCATGTTCATATCCTTCAACAATTATTAAATCGGGATGCATTTTCTTTGCCATTATTATTGCATCATCTATATTGAGGGAAGAAAAAATAGCCGCCTCTTTTCTACCAACAATTATCCTTGCTTTTGCACCTGCTTTGCCATAACGCCATGTATCCTTTCCCTCCTGATCTAACTCATTAATGCTACTGCTTTTTATTACTACAACTTTTCCATCTATTTTTTTAAGCAATTTCTCAATAAGAGTTGTCTTTCCCGAATTTTTTTCTCCTTTTATTGCAAGAATCATGAAATGAAATCTCTTACGATTATATTATTTTTGTTTGAGTGCTGCTTTTCATTTTTTATGAAGACATAAAATTTTATATTCTGCAGCGTTTATTTTTATGCAAGTTAAGGCTGCAAGAGGAAAAAATTTGCGTTGTAAGGGCTGGAGGCAAGAAGGCATATTAAGAATGCTTGAAAATAATTTAGAAAATGCTGAATTGCCTGATAAGCTAATTGTATATGGAGGAACTGGAAAGGCTGCACGCAATTGGGAAAGTTATCATAAAATAGTCGAAACTTTAAAAGAACTTGAAGAAGATGAAACAATGTTGGTTCAATCTGGTAAGCCTGTTGCAGTTTTTAAAACAAAGAAAGACAGCCCAATTGTTTTAATTGCAAATTCAAATATTGTTCCAAAATGGAGCACATGGGAGAAATTTTATGAGCTTGAAGATTTGGGACTGATAATGTATGGGCAGATGACAGCTGGCTCATGGGCTTATATCGGCACGCAGGGCATTATACAAGGAACTTATGAAACTTTTGCTGCTCTTGCAAGAAAACATTTTGATGGCACTTTAAAAGGAAAATTTGTTTTATCTGGCGGCTTGGGCGGCATGGGCGGCGCACAGCCTCTCGCCATAAAAATGAATGGTGGCATTGCCTTAATTGTTGAATGTGATGAGGCACGCATTGATAGACGCATTAAAGCTGGATATTGTGATGAGAAGGTTGATGACTTGGACGAAGCTTTGGAAATTGTGAAAAATGCCGTTGAGGAGAAAGAAGCAAAGTCTGTTGCTTTATTAGGAAATTGTGCTGATGTGCATCCTGAATTGGTTAAACGTGGCGTTATTCCAGATGTTGTAACAGATCAAACATCTGCCCATGATGCTTTAAATGGATATGTTCCTTCTGGCTATTATGGTAGCAATTTACAAGAAGCAATTGAACTGAGGCATAACAATCCTGAAAAATATGTTGAAATGGCTAAAAAATCAATGGCTGAACATTGTAAGGCAATGCTTGAATTCAAAAAGAATGGTGCTATTGTTTTTGATTATGGAAATAATTTAAGGGGGCAAGCTTATGAAGCAGGAGTAAAAAATGCTTTTGATTATCCAGGATTTGTTCTTGCTTACATTCGCCCAATGTTTTTTGAAGGCCGTGGCCCATTCAGATGGATTGCTTTAACTGGCGATGCCAATGACATTTTGACAACTGATGAGCTTGTGTTAAAAATGTTTCCTGAAAATGGCACGCTCAAAAACTGGATTAAAAAAGCAGAAGAAAATCTTCCATGGGAAGGATTGCCAGCCCGAGTTTGCTGGCTTGGTTATGGTGAGCGTGACAAATTTGCTTTAGAAATGAATAAACTTGTTAGAGAAGGTGTAATAGGACCAATTGCTATTACGAGAGATCATCTCGACGCTGGAAGTGTCGCTTCTCCAAACAGAGAAACAGAAGGAATGAAAGATGGTAGTGATGCAATAGCAGACTGGCCTCTCTTGAATGCGATGCTTAATGTAGCAGCAGGAGCGGACAACGTTTCCATACACAATGGCGGCGGCGTTGGAATTGGCTTGGCGACGCATGCGGGTATGACAGTCGTGTTAGATGGAAGCAAGGAAACGGATGAACGCATTAAAAGAGTTTTTAAAACTGACCCTGGCACAGGCATTGTAAGACATGCAGATGCTGGTTATGAGCAGGCAATAAAAAATGCACGCAAATTTGGAATAAAAATGCCGATGATAAAATAATTTAAATAATGTTTTTATATCTCGGTTTATGAATAAAAAAGAGGCAATAGTAAGTATAGTTGCCATTATTCTTCTTTCAATTGGTATTACTTCTACAATATATGTACAATCCCATCAAGTTGAAAAAGGTGAATTTATAACAGTAGCGAACGAAAAAATTTATATTAATGACATTTTTGATAAATGCAAAATTATAAATATAACTGTCAATGAAAAAGGAGTTGAAAAAAATTATGAAGGCGTTATTTTATCTGATATAATCAATATGACAAATTTAAAAAATAAGGAAGGGCATGATTATACAATTGTAGGAGCAAATCCAGACGGAAGCACATATCAAAAAACTGTTTCGTGGAATAATATGGAAAATGGTATTTTAACAAAAGAAAGGAGAACTATATTTCCTAATCTAAGAAGAGCATTTTGGATTAAGGATATTATAGAAATTAAGGTGGTATAATGAGAAAAGAAATTGTTGCCATGCTTTTGTTTGGCTCTATATGGGGATTGATAGAATGCTCGCTCGGAGATTATCTGCATAAGATAGATTTTTTTGCAGGAATCATAATGACAAGTATAGCATTTATTCTGATGGCATATACAAGATACATTTACAACATTAGAGGAATGCAAGTGGTTATGGCAGGAATAGCAGCAATTATGAGACATTTTAATCCTGTTGGTGGCTGCCTGCTTTGTGCTTCCATAGCGATATTTATTGAAGGTATTGCTTTTGAATTAATATGGCTTCTTCCATGGCAGAATGAAAAATCAAAAATAATAAAGTTTGGTATAGGAGCAATATCTGGTTATAGTTTGTATGCCATTGGCTTCATTTCTACACAGATAATAACCCCGATGATTACAGCAAAATTTTATATGAGTGATCTGATAGCAAATTTGCCTTCCATACTTTCAAAGGCTACTTATGCCCTCGTTATAGGAGCTGTAGCATTGCCTATTATAATGGTAATACCAAAGGAAATGAAAATTAAAAGCAAGTTGTATTATACGGCATCAGCAACAATAGCGGCAATTTGCTGGATTGCAGTATTTGCAGGTATATGAAATTAATCATTACAGGAAAAAGAGATTCAGGTAAAAGCACATTAGTTTATAATTTATGCAAGAAATGTAAATGCTATGGTGTCGTCTGTCTGCCAGTTTTTGAAAATGGAATAAAAATTGGAACCGATGCAATTGATTTAATGACAGGTAAGAAAAAAATTTTTTCAAGGATTAAAGAAAAAGCGAATTATAAAGGAATAGAAATGCATAGATATGTTATAAGTAAAGATGGACTTAACCATGCAATAAATGCAATAGAAAATTCTCTTTCGAAAAAAGGCATAATTGTTATTGACGAATTTGGCTATTTAGAAATAGAGAGAAAAGGTTATTATAATTCTGTAAAAAAAATTTTGAATGGTGACAAAGATGCAATAGTAGTTGTTAGAGAAGATATATTAAAAAATTTTATTGAAGAATTTAAAGGAGAATATTTCATATTAAATATGAAGAAGTAAATTTTTACATTGATTTTAAATATTCTTAAGCTATTTTAAGCATGCAAAATTTGATAAAAATTGCAAATAAAGTTGCTGAAAAAATAGAGAAAAAAGTTATTGCAGAAGATAAATCAAAATTTGGAAATTATGTTGGAATGGGAGCTGATGGAACTGAAACACAATATATTGATAAAATTGCTGAAGATGTAGCATTGAATATAATAAAAAAAGAAGGAAATATTCTATCTGAAGAAGCTGGATTTATTGATAATGGAAAAGAATATACTTTTATTGTTGACCCTATTGATGGAACAAGAAATGCAGTGAATGGGATACCATTTTATGCTGTTTCTGTAGCAATAGGTAAAAAAACACTGAATGATGTGGAATACGGAATTGTAAAAAATATACCTACTGGAGATACATATTATGCTATAAAGGATAAAGGAGCATTTCTCAATGGCAGGAGAATAAATGTAAGGAATGATGGCGAACCGATATATTGCTTATCCTTAGGAAAATCTGGAAGCGAAAAAACATGGGAACTTGCGAGAAAAAATACAATCAGGGCGATGGGCGCCGCCGCCCTCGAGATGTGTTTAGTAGCAAGTGGTGCATTCAGTTTTTATTTTATTCCAAGAGATATTCTACGTGTTACAGATTTAGCTGCTTCGACTCTTATTGTAAGGGAAGCTGGCGGGGAGGTTTATGATGCTTATGGAAGCAAATTGGAAATGCCTTTGAATCTTGAAAAAAGGAGCAGTGTTTTTGCAACTTCTGGTGAAAAGGAGGAAATAATATGAAATGGGGAATAATTTCAAAACCATCTGAAGAATCATATTTGATAGGGAAGGAGATATACAACATGCTTGGTGATGCATTGCTTGAACTTAAAATTGCTAAATATATAGGAATGGAAGGAAATTCAATTGAAGAAATAGGAGAAAAAGCTGATAGAATAGTTGTTATAGGTGGTGATGGAACAATTTTAATGACACTACAGCATACAACAAAGCCAATTTTTTCAATAAATACTGGAAGAATTGGATTTCTTGCAGAAATAGAAGCTGAAGATGCCATAAATGGAATGAAGCAAGTTTTATCAGAAAATTATTTTATTGAAGAAAGAATAAAGTTGAAAATTTTATTAAATAAATCACGCCTTATAGATGCATCAAATGAAATTGCTTTGCGTGTTATGAATATAGGAAAGCTGCTAAGAACAAATCTATATATTGATGACAAACTTTCTGAAACAATATATGGAGATGGAATGATTGCTGCGACTCCAATGGGTTCAACAAGTTATGCTTTATCTGTTGGAGGACCAATTGTTGATCCGTCATTAAATGTTCTTATTGTTGCTCCTGTTGCTCCTTTCCGCCATATTGCCTCTCCAATTGTAATGCCAGCAAATAAAAAAATTGGAATAGAAGTTGATAAACCATCAAAAATTGCAATTGATGGAATAAATTCATACAATTTCAATCCAGAAGATAGGCTAGAGATAATGGAATCAGAAAATAAAGCAAGGTTTATAAAATTATCAGATAATTTTTATATAAGGCTATACAAAAAATTGAGTGGAAGGATGCCTGAATATGAAAAATGAATTATAAAAAACTTTGAAATTCTAAAAGATAACTCTAAAAGAATCAACTTGTTTAACTACTGGAGAGAAAAATTATGAATATAGACTTTTACAGCATTGGTGATCCATGGAATCCAAAAACATGGAGTGGAACTCCATATGAGATGGTAAAAACATATGAGAATATGGGTATTTTAGGTAGAGCAATAGATATCAATAGAGGCCAATCACTTCTTAGTAAGGTGATTGACGCCACATACTACCTACTCGGTTTACGAGTTTATCAGAGAAAAGTTGTTTCCCTCCGTGGTCGTGATACAAGATACTGCAAGATAATCGCCAGTAGGGCCAATAGGATTTATAACTCTTTACCCAAGCCAGATACAATAATAACTATTGGGGATATTGGGGTATTCAAAGCTCCCTATTTTACTTTTCAAGATCTAGATGTTGATACTGTTATAAAATGGAGAAAAGCCAAACGTAACACGTATATGTTTGACCATTATCCTGTCAAAAAACTTTTAAAATACAGGAAGTGGGAAGTAGATATTTACAAAAATGCTGTTGGTATTCTCGTAGCCAGCAAGTGGGTTGCGAGAAACATTAAAAGTTACTTAGATGAGCAGGAGAAGGTGCATGCTGTTGGAATTGGACATAGATATTCTCCAATAAGTTTAACAGATGAGCTTGTCCAGAAGCGCTTTGAAAAACCTATGATTTTATTTGTTGGAAAAGACGGAATTAGAAAGGGAATAGATATCGTTATTAAAGCAATTCCCCAAGTTAGAGAGGAAATCCCAGAAATCAAGATAGAACTTGTTACAGATACAAGGGCTCTTTCAGATAATGTTAAAAAAGAGGCTGAGAAGGAGCTAAATATCTCATTGCATCATGATATCTCGCTCAAATCACTTAAAAAATTATATCAAGAATCTTCTCTCTTTGTTATGCCCTCCCGTTTTGAGCCTTGGGGAAAGGTTTTCTTTGAAGCAATGGCTCATGGAATGCCTGTTATTGGAGCAAATTGCTGTGCAATGCCAGAATTCATAAGGGATATGTATAATGGATATCTTGCTGATTATTCCCCCGAGTCGGTAGCAGAAAAAATAATTAATATACTTAAGTCCTCTGAAAGATACAAAAAGATGGCAAATAATGCCCTAAGCATTTCTAAGGAATATACTTGGAGCAATATAACGGCCAAGGTCTTAAAAGATTATTTAGAATAAAATGAGAAGGAGGAAAAAGATTTTGCTTCCTTCCTTCTCATTAGGCGGGTGGTTTTCCTCCTTTTTTCTTCTTTCCTCCCATTTTTTCACCTCTTTCATATCTATAAACTGTCCAATAAAAATTACTCCATTAAGTTTATAATGAATTCCCTTTAAATCCTGTAAATTTTTGATAAATAGGCAATTATTTAAGGGTCTTATCCCAAAAAATGCATTTTTTAATTTTATTAAGGTACGTCTATTGGTGATAAAAATTCACGGTCAGCTTCAAGTATTGTTATAATTTTTTCGTCTTTTATTCCAAGAGGTATTATATGCTTTTTGAAATTTTCTTTCAACTCTTTGAACGATGCTGCCACCATAAAAATTGCTATTTTATATTCACCAGATATTTGATATACTCTCAAAACATTTTTCACATTTTTTATTCTTTCTGTTATTTCATCTAAATTGGATAATGAATTAGGATTTGCAAGAATCATTGCAAAAAAATTTAGTCCGAGTGCAGTTTTATCAATCAACGCAGTGTAACCTTGGATGATTCCTTCCTCTTCCATTGCTCTTATCCTGTCTCTTATTGTAGTTTCAGACCTTTTAAGTTCTTTTGCTATCTCTTTATATGTCATTCTTGCATCTTTTTGTAGAAGGTAAAGGATTTTTTTATTTATACTATCAATTTTCACGCTCACATTTAAGAGATATAATTTTAGTAAATATATTTTTGTAATAAGAATTAGGGTAGAAGAACCAGAGGGCAGTGCCCTCTGGTAGTCATAGGAGAGATTGATTTACCAAACATCTTCTTTTTCTTCCTTCTCTTCTGGCTCTTCCTCTGGCTCTTCTTCCTCTTCCTTTCTTTTTTCTACTTTTCTCTTTTTCTGTGGCATTTTTTTCACCTCCTTTTTGGAATCATAAGATTCCAAATTTATTACAAAACAAGATTTATGAAACTTGAGGGAATTTATTTAGGGAAAAATTTAAAAAGATGATAAATGTCGGGGGCGGGGTTTTCATGCAATTTGCAATTTGAACCCGCGACCTCCTGATTTCCTAGCAAACCCTTTAGCTGTGCTTATGAGTCAGGCGCTCCAACCAGGCTGAGCCACCCCGACATTCATTTGTTTATATCTTTTTCATATAAAATCCTTTTCAGATAAAATCGAAAAGATTAAATAAAATATTACAATGTTTAATTAGATAAAGAATGAGGAGAATACTTTCGTTGATAATATTGTTTTTTATGGTTATGCCTGCTTCGTCTTTTTATATAAACAATGCAAGTTCTTATCCCTTGCCACCTGAGATACATCATCTTATGGAGGATACGATAACATATTTTTCGGTGCCTGCTGACGCCAGATTGGCTATAACGTATCATCATAAGTGGGCTTATGGAAACAACACTTTTCAAGTATTTGACGATAATGGAAATAAATACAAGAAAGTAGTTTTTAATGATAGTGAGGATGGAGAAACAAAGTATATTTTATTTGATAAAGAAGGAATATATAAAATGGCGGCATATGGAATGACCTTCACATACGACTTAAATTTTTCGGGGGAAGATTACAACTGGAAGTTTGTTATAGCTGCTTT
>CAZYCK010000021.1:0-4280 GCA_964646055.1 uncultured Thermoplasmatales archaeon
GGAGCCGGCTTTGGCGATTTATTAGGTGATCTTATAGATGCTGGCTTTGATGCCCTGAATAATCAGATAATAGGAAGCATTGATAAAATCTTTAATGATGCTGAAGCATACGGAAATGAAACCATAAGGAAAGATTTAAATTCCATTGTTGATGTGATAAGAGATAAAATAAGAGAAAAAATGGCGAGCGAATTTTATAATGAGATGAATAATGACAATTTAAATGAGATATTGAAAGAAAAAGACATTGATAATGCAATAAAAAAGGCAATAAATTATAAAAATAATAAAGATTTTGTAAAATCCCTTAATAATTCATCTATAAATAAAAAAATAACCATCGAAATATATAATTCATTGCCTCAAAAATTCGATAAATATTATGATGTTATACTAAAAGAAAAGATTGAAGCATATGTGGAACTTTCATTACAAAAATTGGTTTCACAAGCCATAAAAGAAGCAAAAAATAAAATCGAAGATTTATACACCAATCTAAGCAATTTGTTGAAAGAAAAAGTAAAAAATGCTGCATCTGAAGGAATAAAAAAAGTTGTAAAATTAAATAGATTAATTCCAGCAGGTCTTCCTATATTGCCACCTTTTGGGTGGTGGTGCACTCTTAATGTATGGTATATAGAAGTTAGTGGATATATACCTTATTTTAAAGTAATTGATGTTTCTTCAGAAACAATGCCAAATGCTATTAAAGGTGACGAAGCAATGGAATATGTTAGAAAATTTATTCCTAATGAGGATAGAGCAATAAAAATAGATGGATTTACAATAGGTTATCATAAGCCTATATCTTTTGGTTTTAAAACTGGTACATTTATTATTGTGCCACCCGGGAAAACAGGAGTTGGAGATAGAATTGGAGGGTATGATGAAAATAATTATGGAATGAAAAAATGAAGAAAAATGGTTTTCTTCCGATGAGAACATTCATAAGCGTTGCAATACTTGCAATTATAATAGTCTTGACATTTTCATTCTGGAAAGTCGCAGAAAAAAATATAGCCGAAAAAGAATTGGAAAAAGAAATTGATAAAATTATAGCAAACGTTGAGACAATGGATGGTTATTACCGAGATAGCTATAATCCTCTTGATGAAAATGGAAGCAAAAGAGAAATTGAAGTAAGTTTGCCATCTAATATTGAATACATTTCTTTTGGTGGAGATGCTAATGGCAATGTTATTAGCAATGGAAAATGCATTTTTTATAAAATAAAAGAAAAAAGCATGCATGTTAAATGGCTTGAAAACATAAAATTTAGAAAAGGAATAAAAAAAGGAATATGGATACCATCAAGCCAAGCATTTGTAATTAAAAAAGGAGGAACGTATCATCTAATATTTGAAAATGTGAGGCAGGGGAATAATAAATTTGTAATAATTTATTCAGAGACATAAAAAATTTATTATATGTTACATTTATCATTATGTTGAAGTTTGTAGCAATTGTGGGCTTAATGTTTATCCCATTCGCAAACGCTGGATTTATTTCATCAGATATGCAACTAAGCGTGGGGGAGCCGGCGGCTGTGCCTGCTGATGGAAGTATTACTGTAAATGCAAAAATTAACTTTAGCTGGGGTTTTGGCGCTATTTTTCCTATGCCTCTAACAATTTATTTAGAACCAGAGAATGTTCCAGAATGGCTTTCTGTTAGCGTTTCACCTCAAAGCTTTACAGTAACACCAACTGGGTTAAGAGGCGGAGTAATTGAAAAAGATGCTACAATAAGGCTCACTTCAAAAGAAGAGACAGATGCTTTTGTTCTATATTCTTTCACTTTGCATGCATATACAAATGGAAGTTTTTTAATAAAAGGAGCTGAAGATAAAAAATCAGTAAATGTTATGCAGGATTTTTATGATAAAGGCATAAGAATTGACGCTCCTAAAAAAATTAGGATTTCAAATGGTGGAAGCAAAACAATATATCTCAACATAACAAATAATTGCAATGCTCCTATAACAATATATCTTCAGCAAGAGAATGAAACAAATATGTTTGAATTTTCGTATGAAAATGGAACAATTATACCCTCAAAAGTTCAAAAATCATTGCCCATTACAATAAATGCTAAAAAAATCGGTGCCCAAGAAATGCCATTTAGAATAACTTATTATCCTACAGGATATGAAGATAGAAAAAATTCAGTTTCTACGACAATTACTATCGAAAGCTATGGAACAGGCTCATCACTTGTTGCGCTTGAAATAGCAATTTTCGTGATAATTGTTGCTTCAATAATCATATTTGTATGGAAAAGATTGAAATGATGGATTTAATAAAAAAACACGAAGAATACCGCCTTTCTGGAATAAATTTAATTCCATCTGAAAACAGAATGAATGAAAGAGCTTTAGCAGCACTATCAAGTGATTTAGCAGGTAGATATGGAGATGAGTGGTATGGAGGAAGTGAATATTCAATCAAAATTTATGAAAAGACAATCAAACTTGCAAAAAAATTGTTTAAAGTAAGGCATGTTATCATAACGCCGTTATCTGGAAATTTATGCGATCTTGCAGCAATTTTTTCTTTTAGTAAGCCCGGGGATAAAATAGCTGGAATACCAAAAGAAAAAGGAGGTTATCCCTTTGGATATGAAAAATTCAGTCGCAAGTTATACAAAATTCCGATGAAGGGATATGAAATAGATGTTAAAAAAATTAAAAAAAGCAACATTTCTTTTGTTTTGTTGGCTTCATCAATATTTTTATTTCCCCACCCAATTAAAAAAATATCAGAAATTTTTGATTCAATAATTGTATATGATGCATCCCATGTTTTAGGTTTGATTGCAGGAGGAAAATTTCAACAGCCATTTGAAGAAGGGGCATCTGTAGTTATAAGTTCAACCCATAAAACTTTTCCTGGTCCCCAGGGAGGAATTGTTTTAACAAATGATGATGAGATGAATGAAAAACTGGAAGAATATTTGTTATTTGATTTTGATGCTGGCATAGGCTTAATTGATAATATGCATATGAATAGAATTGCATCATTGGGCATTGTAATGGAAGAAATGATTGAAAAAGGAAAAAATTACGCAGAACAAATAATAAAGAATGCAAAAAGATTGGCTTCATTCCTGCATGAAAATGGTTTATTTGTTAAATATCCGGAAAAAGAATATACAGAAAGCCATCAAATATTGCTTGATATGGATAAAAAGCAAGCATATAAATTTTTTAAAGAACTTGAAAAAAATAAAATATTTATCGATTGTATTGGGAGAATAGGAGTTGCAGAAGCAACACATATTGGAATGAAGGAAAAAGAAATGGATGAAATAGCTGAAATGATATTAGATGTGTATAAAGGAAAAAATGTTAAAAAAAGAGCAATGGAACTTGCAATGAAATTTTATTATTAATCTCTCCCCAATTCAATCATGCGAAGCAACGGCTCTCTTGCTTTTTTTATGGTTTCGTTGTCAATAATTATTTCTGGTTTCATTGTTTCTAAGCTTTTTATTATGCTTTCAAGAGTTATTTTTTTCATTGTTGGACATATTGCATGGTCAAGGCAGTAAAATTTTTTATTCGGCATTTCTTTGCTCATACGATAACATAAATCTTTTTCTGTTGCAACTATGAATTCTTTTGCATTGAATTCTTTTGCATATCTAACCATCCCTTCTGTTGATGCAACTTTATCTGCTATATCAATAACATCTGGAGTGCATTCAGGATGAGCCATTACAATTGCTTCTGGGTGCTTTTCTTTTTCTTTTTCTATATCCTCAACAGATATGGCTTCATGAGTTGGACAAAAGCCGGGCCATAAAATCATTTCCTTGCTTACAAATCTTTTTACATATTTGCCGAGATTTTCATCTGGAATAAAAATAACGCCATCTGGCATACTTTTTACAACTTTTACGGCATTGGCTGAGGTGCAACATATATCTGCTATTGCCTTGGTTTCAGCAGTTGTATTTACATAAGCAACAACATCCATTTTCTTTTCTTTCTTCATTTTTAAAAGATTGGCAGCGTTTACCATCGCCGCCATCGGGCATTTTGCTCCTGCTTCAGGATGCAAAACAATTTTATCTGGGTTTACTATCTTTGCTGATTGAGCCATGAAATCAACACCACAGAAAACAATAACACTTGCATCTGTCTTGCTCGCTTCTATAGCTAACCCAAGAGAATCACCAATAAAATCTGCAACATCCTGCACTTCTGGTCGTTGATAATTATGGGCTAAAATAATTGCATTTCTTTCTTTCTTTAACTCTTCTATTCTTTTTATTTTATC
>CAZYCK010000021.1:4380-10815 GCA_964646055.1 uncultured Thermoplasmatales archaeon
AGATTTTAAATGAAACTGCTGAAAATTATCCAGATAATGAAGCTTTGGTATATTTAGATGGGCTTCGTTATACATATAAGCAATTTAGAGAAATTGTTGATAAAGTTGCTAAAGGCTTGATTAAACTTGGAGTAAAAAAAGGAGAGCATGTTGCAGTATGGGCTTATAATGTTCCAGAATGGGTCATCCTTCAATTTGCTACTGCAAAAGTTGGTGCTGTTCTTGTAACAGTAAATACATATTATAAGGCAAACGAGCTTGAATATTTATTAAAACAATCAGATACAAAATTTCTTTTTTTGGTTGATAAATTTAAAGATGTGAGCTATGTTGAAACTTTATATAAAATAATGCCTGAGATTAAGGAAAACAAAAAATCAGAAAAATTTCCATATTTTGAAAAAGCTATATATCTCGGAACAAAAAAATTTGATGGCTTATTAAATTTTGAGGATGTAATCAATATGGGGAAAGATGTGGAAGATGAAAAATTGCGTTCCATTGAAAATTCATTAAATTGCCATGATGTTGTAAATATGCAATACACATCTGGAACAACTGGATTTCCTAAAGGAGTTATGCTTACCCATTACAATATAATAAACAATGCATATTGGGTTGGTCAGTATTTGGGACTAAGCAATAAAGACAGGATGTGCATACCTGTCCCATTCTTCCATTGCTTTGGCTGTGTTTTATCCACGCTAAATTGCGTAATTTATGGTGCCACCATGGTTCCAATAGAAATATTTGATGCTGAAAAGGTTTTAAAAGCAGTTGATAAAGAAAAATGCACAGTCCTGCAAGGTGTTCCAACGATGTTCATCCGTGAGCTGAATCATCCTGATTTTAAAAAATATGATTTATCTTCATTACGCACAGGTATAATGGCGGGGGCGCCCTGCCCCATAGAAGTTATGAGACGGGTCATGAATGATATGCATGCAAAGGAAATAACAATTGCCTATGGGCTTACAGAAGCATCGCCAGTCATAACAATGACAAAAAGAGATGATGATATTCAAAAGCGTGTTGAGACAGTTGGGAAGCCGTTGCCTCATATAGATGTTAAAATAATTGACCCTGAAACAGGAAATGAATTGCCTCCAAATGTGCCCGGGGAATTAATTTCAAGGGGCTATAACACAATGAAGGGCTACTACAAAATGCCAGAAGCAACTGCAAACACAATAAGAAATGGATGGTTGCATAGCAAAGACCTTGCTGTTATGGATGAAGATGGATACATAAAAATTTTGGGAAGAGTTGATGACATGATAATAAGAGGTGGTGAAAATGTTTATCCACGCGAAATCGAAGAATTTTTATACACTCATCCAAAAATAAAAGATGTTGCAGTTGTTGGTGTTCCTCATAGCGAATATGGAGAAGAAGTGGCAGCATTTATTCAATTAAAAGAAGGAATGGAAGCAAGTAGTGACGAAATAAAGCAATATTGCAAGGAAAACATAGCAAGATACAAAATTCCAAAATACATATTCTTCATAAATGAATGGCCCATGACAGCAAGTGGTAAAATACAAAAATTTAAATTACGCGAGATAGCAAAGAAAAAACTTGGAAGAGGATAGCAGCGAAGAAATTAAATATTCTTATTCAAATAATATTTTATGGAGTTTAAAAAAATTGTATTTATTGCAATCGTGGTTTTAGTAATGACAATTCCATCAAAAAGTTTTACTAAAAGAGAAAGATTGGAGAAATTGGGTAATGACGAACTTTTTGATAAAATTGTTACAAAAATTATGCAATTTGGGAGAATACCTGCCATGAGTGCTGCCATAATAAAAGGTAAAAATATAACATGGGCAAAAGGATTTGGCTTATATGATGTTGAAAATGAAAAAGAAGCAAACAAAAATACAATCTATTTAGTTGCTTCCATATCAAAAACAGTTACGGCGACGGCTATAATGCAATTGCATGAAAAAGGGTATTTTGGATTAGATGATGATGTTAATGAATATCTTCCATTCGGTCTTAGAAATCCAGAATATCCTAATAAGCCAATAACTTTTAGAATGTTGCTCGCCCATCGTTCCAGTCTTGCAGAAGATCCTCCTGCATTTTATGCTTATATTCCTGGCGATTTTCCTTTACCTAGCTATCCGTATCCATGGCTGAAGGAATATTTAGTGCCTGGAGGAATAAATTATAAGCCTCAGGTATGGACAGATAAGCCGCCGGGATATGAAATGAACTATGCAAATGTTGGTTATGCAGTTTTGGGTTATCTTGTAGAATTGCTTTCCAACCAATCTTTTGAAGACTATTGCCAAGAGAATATATTTAAGCCATTGGATATGAAAAATACAAGTTTTCATTTATCTGGTGTAAATATAAGCAGGGTTGCAGTTCCCTATGTTTTACAAAATAACAAGCTATATCCATTGCTGCAATATGGAATTATAGATTATCCAGCCGGCGGCTTGCGGACAACTGTTGTAGCTTTATCTCATTTTTTGATAGCAAATATGAATGATGGAATATATAATGGGACAAGAATATTGAGTAAAGAGAGCATAGATGAAATGCATAAAATACAATATTATGGGAATAATAGATATAATTTCGATTATGGACTTGGATGGCAGATATGGAAAAGAGGAGGGGAGACATATATAGGGCATACTGGCGGATTATATGGTGTGGCTACAAAAATGGTTTTCAGGAAATCTGATAATGTTGGAATAATATATTTCATGAACAGAGGTGTAGATGGAATAAAAGAATGGATTGCATTTTCTTTAATGGAAAATTTGTTATTCTGGAAAGCTGATGGAATGAAAATTTCTGAATTGCCAAACATATTCAAAATTGAAGAGGTTATGAATGAAAATAAGAATTTGCTTCCTAAAGATTGCAATTTAGATGAAAAAAATATCTATGATGCAATAAATTCTCTCAGATTTAATATAATCAATAAAAAATAAAAATGATTGCGCATTTATTTGCATGAAACGAATAATTGTATTGATTGTTTCTTTACTTATGATTGTATCTGTAGATGCAACCTTTAATTTTGTAAATAACAAAAATAATAGAGGAGAAGCAAACATAATTTTACCAAACATTGAGATAAAAGATAGAGGAGATTATGTAAATATATTAATGAAAAACGCCAGGTATTTAAGAATCCCAGGGCAACCAGTAATTCCATATTATAAAAAAATTATCACCATTCCATTTGGCTCGAATGCAAAGATTTATTGCAAGCCGATAAAAACAAATGAAATGTTTTTAAATAAAAGCATTCAAATTGGCAAGCCATTCCATCATTATGGATATGGAAAATTGGCTATTGCAAGTTTTAAATATCAGCATAAATGGTATAGCTATAGAATTGCGGCAGGGCTTAAAAATGGAAAACATGTTAATTATTTAATAATAAATTTATATCCAGTTAGATGCGAGAAAAATAAAATAATTTATGCAAAAAATTTTGATTTAAGAATTGACGTTAAGCCATCAAATTTTGAAGAAAGCAACACCTATGATTTTCTAATCATATGCCCAATTCAATTTAAGCCAATAATGAATAAACTTGCTGAGCATAGAAATGAGCAAGGAATAAAAACCATAGTTGTTTCATTGCATGATATATATAAAGGTAGATATTTCGTGGCTAATGGAAAGGATAGGGCACAGAAAATAAAATATTTTATAAAAAATGCAGCATCGCAATGGGGAATCAAATACGTTTTGTTGGCTGGCGACGGCTTTAGAATTCCTTTGAGAAAGGTATATGCCTATGAAGGGAGCGAGCCATATTTTACAAGTGATTTATATTATGCAGATGTTTTTAAATCCGACGGAAGTTTTTCTTCGTGGGATACTAACAACAATGGTTATTATGGGGAATACAATCATTCTGGCAATACAGATGTTATCGACCTATATCCTGATGTTTATGTTGGAAGGCTTCCATTCAGAAATATTTTTGAAGCTTATTTTGTAGTAAATAAGATAATAAAATATGATTCATTGCATGGAAACTGGTTTAAAAAAATGGTTGCAATTGCAGGAGATTCTTTCAATGATTCTGAATTTGGAACAGATTATATAGAAGGAGAAATAACAACTGAGAAATCAATTTCTTATATGAAAAATTTCAGTATTACAAGAATATATGCAAGTCTTGGAAATTTAAGCACTGAAAATATAATAAAAGAAATAAGCAATGGGGCTGGCTTCATTGACTTTGAAGGACATGGAAACTATTTGAGTTGGGCTACACACCCAATTCATGATTATAATACATGGATTGGAATAAGCGTATCTGATATGCCTCAAATGAAAAATTATAACAAGCCAGCCATAATAATGCTCGGCGGCTGCCATACGAGCCAGATTGGTATGCCATACGAATGCCTTGGTTACCGTTTTGTGAGGGCAAGAGGAGGAGCAATAGCCACAATTGGATATACAAGTCTTTCATGGGGTGCAGATGATGATGTAAATGGAGATGGATTACCAGATATAATTGAATATGCAAGCGGCTACTTAAATACACTTATCTTCAAGGAATATGGAAATGGTGAAAAAAATTTAGGAAAAATGTGGGGAAATGCAATAGCAGAATATTTGAATAATTGTCCTGTTGAATGGAATAATGATTTTTTTGATATATGGGATGCTAAAACCGTAGAGTCATGGATTTTAATTGGAGACCCAAGCATGGCTACATTAAAATGAATAAAATAGGAGGAATAGATCTTGCTGCAAAACCAAAAAACCCTACAGGGCTATGTTTTATGAAAGATAGCTACAAACTTCTAACTGTTTATGAAGACGAAGAAATATTGGATGAGGTAAATAAAGAAAAGCCAGATATTATTGCGATAGATGCTCCTTTAATGGAAAAAATAAGAATAAGAGAAGCAGATAAAATTTTAAAAAAATATGGGGCGATGCCGCCGACGATGGCTTCCATGGCTATGCTTACAAAAAGGGCTGGAAAGCTTGTAAAAAAATTTGATATGGCTGTAATAGAAGTTTTTCCTACGGCGACAGCAAAAATACTTGGATTTTATGACAAGGATTATAAAAAAATGGCAAGATTTTTAGGAATAGAAGCAAAAAATGAGCATGAAGTTGATGCTTACATTTCGGCATATACAGCGTATCTATATTTAAATGGGAAAGCAATTGGGGTTGGAAAAAAAGAAAAAATAATTATTCCCAAAGTTTTTAGATAATTTTGTATTATATGCATGAATGAATAAGTTGCCATTAAATTGTTCAATTGATGAGCTATTAGACGGAGGGATAGAAGCAGGAATAATAACAGAGATATATGGAGAAGGAGGAACAGGAAAAACAAATATATGCATTCAGGCAGCTAAAAGATGCGCAGAAAAAGGAAAGAAAGTTATATACATTGATACAGAAGGAATATCAAAAGAAAGATTGTTACAAATTTTTAAAGATAAAAAACTCCTTGAAAAAGTTTTGTTTTTCTTTCCATTTTCATTAAAGGAGCAAGAAGAAATGATAGAAAAAGCTGTTAAAATAGATGCAGGGCTTATAATTGTTGATAGTATAAACCTTTTTTACAGGCTTGAAATGGAAGATGAAGCCATGGCAACACGTTCTTTGACAAAGCAATTGGTCACACTTCAAATAGCAGCAAGGAAAAATAAAATACCTGTTATAGTGACAAGTCAAGTCTATTCAGCTGGAGACAATATTAAACCATTTGCTGGAAGAAGCATGGACCACATGGCAAAAACAATAATAAGAATAAATAAAAATGGAAGCAACAATAGAAAAGAAGAAAGGATTGCAACTCTTTTGAAGCACCGCAGCCTGCCAGAAAAAAAAAGCGTAAAATTTTATATTACTCAAGATGGAATAGAGTGAAATGTAAAATGAATAAATTTTTTTAGCTTGCTATTATACATTTATGAATATAAGAAAAGCTACGCTGGGGGATGCAAGAAAAATAGCTGAAAATAATGTTTTACTTGCAAAGGAATCAGAAAATATGGAAATAGATTATAAAGATACACTAAATGGTGTAAAAGCCATGATCAATGATTACACTAAAGGTTTTTACTTAGTCGCGGAAGAAAAAAACAATATTATCGGACAAATCATGGTAACTTATGAATGGAGTGATTGGAGAGGAAAAAATATATGGTGGCTACAAAGCATATATGTCAGAAAACAATTTAGAAAGAAAGGTATAATGAAGACGTTATTTGAAAAAGTGAAACAAATGGCTATAGAAAATAATGTGATTATTCTTCGTTTATATGTTTATAAAAACAATAAAAATGCAATAAGAGTATATGAAAAAATTGGAATGGAGAATATACCTTATTATATCTACCAGATGTATTTATAAAAAAGCAGGCTTTTGCTACAGGCGAAATAAATATATAATAAATCTCTTTATATTTTTGGAGGCTG
>CAZYCK010000022.1:0-10349 GCA_964646055.1 uncultured Thermoplasmatales archaeon
ATACGGTAACAACTATAACTGTGAATTATATAACGTGAGCTGATGACGGGGATAAAGATGTATTATTGCTAAACCAGGTTGTTAGTTGCTGCTGTAGTAATATTCCTGCAACAAAAGAGATAATTATACTTATCAAGGATGCCAACTCTCCGGAAAGTCCGCGTATCATCCCGTGTAATGTAGCGAGAATAATAAAAATGCAGGAAACTATATCAATAATGCTCACTAATTATGCTCCGTATGAATTTATAAGTTCTCTGGCTTTTATCGCTTGTTTTGTGTTTGGTTCAATATTGATATATTTCTTCAAATAATATTTTGCCTTTTCAAAATTGTTTTCGTTGTTATAGATCAGACCAAGCAAAAAATATGCTTTTGCATAGAATGGGTCTTGATTAATTGCCGCAAGTAGATTTTTTTTCGATGCTTGAATAATTATTTGATATAGCTTTGGGGTAATCCGCAATTTTAATTTTATAGCCATAGCCAATTGTAATTTTATTGCTACATTTAATATTTATATTATCGACATCTTTTCCATAAGGCAATAAAATATAAAGTGGTTTTACAGGTATTATTGGTTTGCCAGCGTCTCCTGTTTCTCTCAATCCATTCATTTTTACAATACATGTCCCATTATTTTCAATTATATTTGGCTCTTCAAAAGAATACTTTAATTCAATGCTTTTATAGCCCTTAGACAATATTTTTGGTGAAAAAGACAACATTATAAATAAAATTCCAAATACCAAAAGTTTCCTCAGTTTTTTCATAATTATAAATATATTATTTCATTTAACTTTTATCCCAATATGTTATACCATATGTTGTTGAGCATGACCGAAAATGTGAAATTTCCCATAAAATCTATTTCTCCATATTTAGAAAATATTGGAAAGGTTTCATTCCATTCAACCCTATAATCTTCAGCTCTTAGAAAACTTGCTCCTATTAAAAATCCAAAGTCACCAATAGAAAAATTCATTGAAAAGCAATTCAACCATTCCCAGTTTGTGTCTATGGAAATAAATCCTTCAGTAGAAAGGTTCCACTCAAATGAAAAATGCTGTGCCTCCTGCCTGCCCGATAAATTTAAACTTGCTCTGCCAATATTTACTTTCATTTCCATCATTGCATTTTTTGCTCCATCTATTTTTATATAGCCCGCCGCCCCAGCTTCCCATTGAATAAGTACATTTTTAGTTATATTTCCAATCATAAAATATATCGATGGTTTTTCAAAGCTGTTACATAAAATTAATTTTGTATTTCTATTGCCTGTAAAGATACTTAGATAACCATTTAATCCACCATCAATAATTACATGACGAGGAAGATATACTATCTTACTGCATACGTTTATATTTCTTGTTTCAATTAACATCGTAGCATTGAATTCATCATTACTTTTATATTCAAAATGATTTTCTGAAAAATCAATAGAGAAAGACATAAATGAAGGAACTTTTTCTATTGTTAAATTAAAATCAAGTTTTCCTTTATAAATCATCTTTAAATTTGTGGGTTCTTCAGCAAATCTTTGGATGGTTAGGTTTGTATTTCCTATTTTAATATTTGGAGATATTTTTATCATTGAAGTAATTCCAGGGTTGAAATCAATCTGTATATATTGATGACTTTTTCCGATATATTCCCCAAATATGGAAATGTTTGAATTGCCTCCTTCGAATACGGGTTCAAGATTTAGATAATATTCTGGTTCTTTTTCATAGAGTAAATAAGGAACTACAGTAAAAACAACTCTTGCTTCTTTTGGTATTTCTTCTCCATAATTAGAACCCAAACCAACCCTAAACGTTTGCATTCCATTCATTTCAACAGATAATTCAACATAAGTTTCAAAATCACTGTCTTTTATTCCTGCATCAAGTCTTATTACTTTAAGGGCAACAGAAATTGCAAGAACCCAATTCCCATTTACCTGCTGAATGTATGGAAGAATAAATGCATTTATTTTAATATCTTTTCCATTTTCTCCTGTTGAAATATTGTTGTCCACATCTATTGGAGAAAGCAATGCCTGAACTATTGGAATTCTTTTTTCAATTCCATCGCATTTTGTATAAACGTAGGCATCAAACTGTTGGTCATTTAAAATTTTGAAATTATATCCATTATTTTTTAATTCTTTACTAGAATTATCAGAAACAATTTTATCTAAACTTGCTGAGTTTTTATTTACCTCACCATTATAAGCTAAAGGAGTTAGAAGAATAATTCCAATCAATAGCACAATTATTTTTTTCATATATACCATAGTTATAAATATATATTAAACTTTTTAATTCTCGGTAGTGTGAATAAAGAATATAATGAGAAGCTGCACTCAATAATTATTCAAAAGCAACAGGCATCACAAAGTAAATATACTACCTGTGCTTACTTCACATAAGGCGAAAAAATGGAAGGAATAGTTAAAAAATGGTTAACGTCCTACGGCTTCATCGAAGCTGAAGGAATGGGTAAAGATGTGTTTGTCCATCAATCGGATGTAAAATCTGGAAAACCACTAAGAGAAGGACAAAAAGTAAAGTTTGATGTAAAGGATGATGCAAGAGGGCCAAAAGCAATAAATGTTGAGATATTATAATTTCGGTTCTTAGAAACATAATTTAAAACGTATTGCTCATTGAATGTAGTTGGATAAAGATAGAAGGCTATGATATATGAGTATTGCGGCTAAAATAATTTTATCTAAGAACTTGTTATTAATAAATTTAGAAAAAAGGAAAGAGATTAGCTATATCCACCTATCATAAGGCTTGGGTCTCCAATCAAAGCCCATTCTTGAACAGTTTTGCAATCTACTTGAGTATCTGATTCCACCCTTCCATTCCAGTCAATTGGGAAAGTATCCAAATATTCCTGCACGGCAGTTCCCCAGCAATTTCCAAGAACATGTTTTCCTTCTACACCATAAGAGTGGAAGAATAACCCTTCAATGTAGCCTCCAAAACGTTGCACACAGTCTGGAATACCATCTTTATTTTCATCACCAATAGTTCCATATCCCAAGCCTGTGTAGCCAAGAGTTGCTATGGAGCCTCCTCCTTTTGTCCTGGCAAGACGCCAGCTCCAGCATTCAAAGGTTGGTTGATATGTCCACCTATTTTTGATATAATCAAAGAAACTTATATTGAATTCACTATTGTGGCAGCCGCCGACGCTCACAATTGGCAGTTTATTTCCATTTTTGAGCAGTTCCATCTGATATGTCATCAATCCATCAATCCAGCTTTTCTCCTCTCCGACAGGATGGGTTGCCCAAACTGTTGGACTTCCATGTCCGTCAAATGCTACAAATCCAAATCCTTGGCTAAAAGTTTTAACAACATTTGTCCATGCAAGTCTATATGCCAATTTTCCAGATTTTCCTCCTGTTAAGCTTTTATCAGATGCATATAACTTTGTTGCTGTAAATTGAGATGGCATGTAGCTAAATTCATGAGATGTTGCATATTCTCCATCATAAACGCCTGCCTGATCGCCTGGAAATGTGTCGCCGCCTACAAGCAACATTCTGTTGAACCAATCGCCGGCTGGCTGTCCTTCATATGCAATTGTTTTTTCAACCAATGTTTTTACTTCATTTTCGCTTCTTGCAGGCCACCTGCCAACATAAACATCAGGATACAAATCCAAAACATCTGTTGCATTTTGTGTCCACTCAGCAAATTTGCCATTTCCATTGCTATCCCATGAAGAGAAATTTCCATTGGCATCATATATATCAGCAAAATATAAGTCGCTGAGATAGCCACTTTCTCCTATTTCATTTGCACGTAAATAATCTTTTAAAGCAGAATATCTAACTGGAACATACCATAAGCTGTCATCGACTTTATTTGGTCCGTCATAACCCCAGTTTCCAGTCCATAAAGATTTTTTACCACCAACAAGCAAAACATATTTTATTCCATATTGCTCTATTGCATCTTTTATTGCATATTTCACTTTTTCAGCTCCATCTCTGCCATTATATTTTGATGTAATATCCTCCACTGTCATCAAAATTGTTTTCATTCCATGACTATTCTTGAAATCTACGAGAGGCTGGAGATCATTTTCAAAAGCTTTTGGTGCAATTATCGCAAGGTCATAAGCATCTAAGGCATCATTAACAATTTCATGGGCTGGTGGTTTGGCATCTATTTTAAAATGCATTTCTGTCGCATACTCAATTTGACTTTCTGAAGGATAATATCTTACTGGATGTAATTGAATCACCAAAAAAGTTACATGTTTGCCATCTTGAAGACCGCCGCCCAAGTTATAGCTATACCATTTTGCAGGATAAGGCAAACTGCTTTCATATACATTCTTATCAGGCTCACATCTTATTTTATCATATTTTGCATTTAATGCAATTGGCTTATATGCTGGTTGAATCGGCATTGATATATTCATTCTTTTTGAAGACACTGCCGACAGCTCTACATGAACTTTCGTTCCAAGAGGAAATGTTAAAACTTTTGTTTTTACTGGAAGAATTGGCTCTCCACTATTGTATGCAATGCTATGCAGTCCATCAATCTTTATAGAAGCATAATTTCCATTGTAGGTTACAGAAGGCATTGAAAAATGCATTGATAAATCTTTTTCTATCTGATTGTATGCCGTATTACCAATTTTTTCCTTTCTATTTACCCCCACTGCAGCGCTCCCAATTAATAGCAGCACCACTATAAGCACACCTCCTATTCTTACCTTATTCATTTTTTCAACCTCCAATTATTAATATTTTATATAACTTAAATGTTATCATTAGATGGCAAAGTCACGTATTGATTTTGCAAAAACAATGCCTGAAAATATAAAATAAAATATTCAATTTATCCATATTTTATCAAGTCATCATTTTATAACCTATATTACAGATTCAATTTTTCTTATATCAATGCTTGCTTTCTTCTTTATTTCATCTATTTTTTCTTTCTCTTCTGGTAGTATTACACGTGGTATATTTTCGATATGCCTGGCAACAGTATATGTATCTGGTCGGACGGAAATAAGTGGCAACTCTTCTCTATCTGCTTTTGCAAGTATGTTTGAAGAAGGAATTATGTTATTTGTTAAAATTATTCCGGATGTGTTTTCATCTATACATGCTGTTATGACATCGCTTCTATCTCCTCCAGTTATTATCAGTTTATTTTTTTTCTTGAAGTCAGGATGTCTTTTTATTTCTGAAGATGAAAGTGCTGCAATAAAAATATTTTCTATATATTTGTTAATGCCATTCTCACCAGCAACAATTTTTCCAGATAGTTTTTCAACAACATAACTTACTTTCATAAATTTTAGTTTCTTTATTTCAGGTATATATCCAAATATATTAATTCCCACATCTTCAGCTTTTTCTTTTGCTATCTCAAATTCTTCTTTTGTTGCTTTGTTTAATATTACTCCAGCAACATTTTTTATAGAATTTAGATAGTATATTTTATCAAGTGTTTCATATTTATCTCCTGAAATTATAAATATTAAAGGGGCATTGAATTTTGATGAGATTGCTATTGAACCAAATCCAATTGAAGAGCCTCTCCAAACATTTTCTCCTCCTTCAAATATAAAAAATTCTTTTCCTTCTGACAATTTTTTATATCTCTCTTCCATTTCTTTCTGAATATCTTCATAATAATGGATTATTTTTGAGTGCATCATTCCAAATGACATCTCTTCCATTGGCTCATCGATATTAAACAATTGTTTAAATAAGAGGGCGTCATAATCTCCCAATTTTTTATTTTTATATACTGGATTGTCTCCAAATGGCTTCATATAACCCAATTTTTTATTTATATTGAGTCCTATTGATATGCCAGCCGTAGATTTACCTTCCCTTTCCGATAAAGAAGCGATAAATATTTTTTTCATTTTTCCACCTTTATACTCATTCTCGCATCTATAACTTTTGCACCATTTTCATATACAACAAGGGGATTTATATCTAACTCATTTATTTCTTTAAATTTATCCACAAGTATGCCTATCCTATATATTGCATCTATAATGGCATTTATATCCTTTCTCCTTTCCCCTCTTATTCCCGCCAATATTGGATATGAATTTATTTCTCTTATCATTCTACCAATCTCTTTTTTTGAAACAGGTGCAACTCTAAATGAGACATCTTTCATTACTTCTACGTATATGCCGCCGAGTCCAAACATGACTACTTTACCAAAGGATGAATCTGTGGTGGCGCCAACTATTGTTTCAGTTCCTTTTGGAACCATTTTTGTAACTTCTATGCCTCTAATCCTTGCCTTAGGAACATTTGTCTTGCAATTTCTCATAATGGCTTCATAAGCTTCTACAACTTCCTTTTTATTTTCTAAATCGAGGGCGACGCCGCCGACATCCGTCTTATGTATTATGTCTTCAGAAACAATTTTCATTGCAACAGGATAACCAATTTTATCTGCATATTTTATGGCATCTTCTATATGCCTTGCGAGATAGAAAGGAGGGACATCCAAGCCAGCCAATCTCAATATTTCTTTTGCTTCATTGCTCAGCAATCTACTCCTTCCTTCTTTTACAGCAGAATTTATTATGGCTTCTATTTTTTCATCATCCATTTTGATTGGTTCCATGCTTTCCTCTTCTCTTTTTTCATTGACTTTATATAATGCATACATGGAAGAAACAGCATCTTCAACATCGCCAAATGCAGGTATTTTATTTTTTTTCAATGCACTTATTATGTTGCTAGCTCCTTCTCCTCCAAATATTACATACAAAGCTGGCTTCTTTCCTTCATATTTTTTATGAACTTTTATCAATGTATTTTTTAATTCCTCAAGTTCAGCATCGCCTCGCTCGCAATATAATGCAATTATTGAATGAATGTCATCTTCTTCAAAAGCTCTTTCTAGAGCAGCTTCATATTCTTTTGAGCCTGCCTGCCCCGTAATATCAACAGGATTTTTGTAAGAACCAAATTCTGGCATAACATCTTTGAATGTTTTTTTAAGCACTTCCATATCATCATACAACTTTAATCCATATTTCTCGCAGGCATCGGCAGCCACAACGCCAAGCCCTCCGCCATTTGTTATTATAACAACATTCTTTCCTTTTGGCTTTGGAGAAGATGCAATCGTAGTAACCCAATTAAGTCCATCTTCAAGACTATATGCTCTTAGTATGCCAGCTTGCCTGAATGCTGCATCAAAAATTGCATCCATGCCTGCAAGTGAGCCTGTATGAGAAGAAACAGCTCTTGCTCCCGCTTTGCTTCTTCCAGCTTTTAAAGCAATTATTTTCTTTTCTTCCGGTTTATTTTTTATAATTTGTAAGAATTCTCTTCCATTTTCAAGTCCTTCAATATATAGGAATATTACTTTTGTTATGTCATCATTGAAAAGATAGGAAAGAATCTCGACTTCCGTCAAATCAGCTTTATTACCTATGGAAATTATGGATGATAAGCCCATATTGTCTTCAACTGCCCTTCCAATCATTGCTATACCCAAAGCACCAGATTGGGATATAACCCCAATATTACCTTTCTTTACATTTGAAGGACCAAAAGTTGCATTTATTGGAGCTTTTGCTGAATATATTCCAAAAACATTTGGACCAAGGATGCGCATTCCATATTTTTTTGCTTCCTCGACCATCTCTTGTTCTCCTTTAATATTTCCAACTTCTGAAAAACCAGAAGTTATAACTATTGCAAATTTAGTCCCATTTTTTGCTGCTTTTGAAATTGCATCAACAGCTATTTTTGCTGGAATTACTATTATGGCAATATCTATGTCATCATTTATTTCTTCAATATTTTTATATACTTTTAAACCAAAAATTTTTCCTCCTTTTGGATTTATGGGGTATATTTTTCCTTCATAGCCCGATGAAACTATATTTCTAACAATTATATTACCAATCTTGCCTTCGTGATGAGAAGCTCCTATAATTGCAACACTTTTTGGATTGAATAATGGCTCGAGAGGATGCACATTGTTATATAAAATGTATTATAAATCTTTATGGAAATAGAAGAATAAAATGTAAATTTTATATTCTATTTTTCATTTTAGTATTCCAATCCTTCTATTGCTTTTGTTCCTGCATCATAATAATGCTTTATCTTTTTCATTTCTGTGACTAAATCAGCTATTTTTATTATATTTTTGCTTGCATCTCTTCCAGTTAAGATGATATGGCTATCATTTCTTTTTTCAAGAAGCGAAAGCAAATCTTTTTCTTCAATCAATCCCATGCTTAAAGCAACATTTACTTCATCAAGTATTAGCAAAAATGGTTTCTTTTTCATTAAAACTTCTTCTGCAAATTTAATTGCTTCTTTAGCCAAATTATAATCTTCCTGTTTTGGCTTTATGACAAATTCCTTCCTTCCAAATTGATGTATCTCAAAATTTTTATTTTTGAATTTTATTTCTCCATAATCTCCTTTCTTCAAAAATTGTATCATAACAACTTTTTTTCCATATCCTATTGCTCTTATAGCAGTTCCTATAGCGGCAGTTGTTTTTCCTTTTCCATCTCCAGTAAAAACAATTATCTTTCCATTCATTCTTCTATCTGCTGTTCTGTTGCAATTTTTATACCTGATGGTATTTTTGTTACTTCTCCCATTGTCATACCAATTATCTTTTTAACTCCGCCTTCAAATGCTGCATCTATAAGACGCTGAGTGACTATGCCATCAAAAACGATAATGGCTGGCTTTTCCTTATTAATTGCATCAATTATTTTTCCTGTTTCTACCCTACCAATTTCTTTCTTGTCTTCGTTCAAAAGAATTGCAGAATGATTTCCTTTTATCGATAAAAGTATTTCCCTTAATTCTTCAAGCTCCCCGCCTATTTTTTTCTTTTTCATTCCCATATTCTCCATATACTGCTCTGCTGGAATCTTATTTTTCAAAGCCTTCATAACAAGTTTATAAGGCAATTCCTCCACCTCTCTTGTTGGAGGCGCTCTGGCAACAAAATCTATATCTGCTACTTGCAACAATTCGCGTAAAACAAGCTCGCCGCCGCGGTCGCCATCCACAAATGCTGTTGCTATTTTTTCATTGCACAACTCTATTATAGTTTTTGGTATATTCGTGCCTTCGACAGCTATTGCATTTTTTATTCCATGACGAAGGAGATTGACAACATCATTTCTGCCTTCAACAATTATAATTGCATCGCTTTTTTCAATATTTGGTCCTGCTGGAAGATTCTCTGGGCCATAATATAATATTTCTTCAACATGAACAGATTGCCTTATTTCTTCTGCAAGGTCTGGCATTTCTTCCTTGCTCTGCTTTATCATCTCTGTCAGTATTTCTTTTGCTCTATCAGCAAGTCTCTTTCTTTTTGCAATTCTTATGTCTTCAACCTTATCAACTTTTATTTCTGCTTTACAGGGTCCAATTCTATCAACACTTTCTATACCAGCAGATATTATTGCAGTCTCAACTTTTTCAAGCGCAGACGTCAGAGTTAAAGTGCCCTCGCTTTTTCCTCTATTTGCTTTTAGCTCGACTTCTATTCTACCTATTCTTGCAGATTTCTGCAAATCTCTTAAATCAAGCTCTTCTCCCATTAAACCTTCTGTCTGGCCAAAAATAGCCCCTATAACATCCGACTTATCTACTACACCATCTACTTTTATTCTCGCCTTTATCAAATATTTTGCAGCTGAAGGATCCAATGACAATAACATCACCTCTTTAAGTAATTGCCTTAATCAAAAGCATTATTAAAACCTTACTATAATGCTGTTTTAATTTCTGATTCCTTCCTTGTTGCATAAAAAAATCAGTATTTTATATAAATTTTATAGCAGTCACGAGAAAATTTTGGTTCAATGCCGTAAAATAGAATTTGTCCTCTTCCTTCGATTTTTTTATAAAAATGCCAATTGGCATTATTTTCTAAATATTTCTCGAGTCCTTTTATTTCATATAAATGGTAGTATAATACAATAACTTTTGTCTCATTTTTCTCAAGCCAATAAATTATGTCATTTAAGCTTGTTTCAGGGTAATGATATCTTGCCAGATTTGTTAAGTTAGGCGGCGCCACACGGCCTGCTTCAACATTAATCAGTGGATTTCCAGAAATTATGACATCATTTTTATTTGATAATTCATCTATTTCTTTGGCTACATTATATGATAAATCTCTTGGTGCTGTAAAAACAAAGAATGCTGAAAGGAATAAATTTATTGAAACAAATATTGCTACAATAACTTTTCTTTTATTCCATTTTTGGTTTATTGCAATGGAGGATAATATTGCGAGAGGATATGAGATATAAACAAAATGATGTTGTGAGCTTCTTCCTTGAATGAGCAATGGAAT
>CAZYCK010000023.1:0-9951 GCA_964646055.1 uncultured Thermoplasmatales archaeon
ATCAAGCATTGTTGGAGCAATATCCGCAAGTATGCCATTTCTTAATTTTATTCCTTTTTTTCCAACAACTATAAATGGAACTGGATTTGTTGTATGGGATGTCTTTGGATTTCCATTTTCATCAAACATTTCTTCGGCATTTCCATGGTCTGCCGTAATCAATGCTATTCCCTTTTCTTCCATTAAAACATCAATAACTTTTCCTAAGCATTCATCAACTGTTTCAACTGCTTTTATTGCAGCATTCCATACGCCAGTATGTCCAACCATGTCTGGATTTGCATAATTTAATATTATAACATCATATTTTTTGCTCTTTATCCTTTTTATCAGCTCTTCTGTTACAGAATAAGCAGACATTTCTGGTTTTAAATCATAAGTGGCTACTTTTGGTGACGGAATTAAGCATCTATCCTCTCCTTCAAATGGCTTTTCTCTGCCACCATTGAAAAAATATGTTACATGAGCATATTTTTCTGTTTCTGCAATTCTCAACTGCTTAAGCCCATTTTTCGAAATAACTTCTCCAAATGTATTCTTTATTTCTTCTTCTTCAAAAGCAACGTCTGCTTTTAATTCTTTATAATATCTCGTTAATGCAACAAAATGGGTTTTTACTGGCTTACGAGGAAAGGCATTGAAATTGCTATCAACAAAAGCTTTTGTCAATTCCCTAGCTCTATCAGGACGGAAATTAAAAAATATCACAACATCGTTATCTTTTATTCTCGAATCCTGCAAATCACCTACTACAATTGGTTTAACAAATTCATCTGTCTCTCCATTTTCATAAGCATTTTTTATACCTTCTTCAGCACTGGCTGCTTTCCTTCCCTTTCCTTCAACAAGCATATCATAAGCCATCTTTATCCTATCCCATCTATTGTCACGATCCATTGCATAATATCTTCCAACCAAACTTGCTATTTCTCCGATACCAATTTTCTTCAAATTTTTTTCAAGCTCTTTTATATGCCCGTCGGCGCTTGTCGGCGGCGTGTCCCTGCCGTCCAAAAAACAATGTATCTTCACATCTTTTACTCCTTCTTTTTTAGCCATTTTCAACAATGCATATAAATGCTCCATCATTGCATGAACTCCTCCATTTCCTATAAGACCCATTAAATGGAGCCTGCTGTTTTTTGCTTTTTTCATTGCATTTTTTAAGACTTTATTTTTAAAGAAGCTCCCGTCTTTTATTGCATTTAGAATGCGGAGAGGCATCTGATAAACAATTCTGCCAGCCCCTATATTTGTATGTCCCACTTCAGAATTTCCCATCTGATTAGGAGGTAAGCCAACATTTATTCCGCTTGTTTTTAAAAGAGCATGAGGGTATTTTCTCATGTATTTATCCATATTTGGTGTTTTTGCATAATATATTGCATTCCCTATTTTTTTATTTGTCCATCCCCATCCATCTAAGATTGCAAGCAAAAGCATAATTGTAATGTTATACCATTAAATATTTATTGTGATGTTGTATGCAATCCTATGATAAGCCCGTCTGAAAAATCCAAGGGTATTTCATATGCTATAAGAGAAGTTCTAATTCCTGCAAGAAAATTAGAAAATCAGGGAATTAAAATATTGAAACTTAATATTGGAGACCCAATAGCCTATGATTTTGACACTCCAAGGCATATAAAAGATGCTTTGTATCAAGCTGCTTTAGATGGATATAATGGATATGCTCCTTCTGAAGGATATAAAGAATTAAGACATGAAATAGCAAAAAGAGAGAAAAGGAGAAATGGGATGGATTATAGTATAGATGATATATGTGTGACAACAGGAGTTACAGAAGCCCTGCAAATGTTTCTTGCTTCAACATTAAATCAAGGAGATGAATTGCTTATTCCTGGACCAACTTATCCTCCATATATTTTAATAACATCTCTTTATGGAGCCAAGCCAATTGCTTATGCAACTTTAGAAGAGAATGAATGGCAACCTGATGTGGACGACATAAGAAAAAAAATAAATAAAAGGACAAAGGCAATAGTGATAATAAATCCAAATAATCCTACTGGAGCATTGTATCCAAAAAAAGTGATAAAAGAAATTATTGATGTCGCAGCAGAAAATAATTTACTCATTGTATCTGATGAAATATATGATGATATAGTTTATGAAGGAAAGCAACATGCAACTGCATCTCTTGCAAAAGATGTTTCAATGATTACATTTAATGGATTCTCAAAAGTTTATCTTGTTCCCGGATGGAGAATGGGTTATGTCATTTTTAACAGTCCAGATGGAGAAATAGATTTAGTAAAAGATGCATTCTTTAGATTGGCAAGGTCAAGATTATGCGCAAATTCAGTTGCACAACGTGCCATGATAGCAGCATTGAAAGGAAGCCAAAAGCATATTGGTGAGATGGTTTCAAAATTGAGGAAAAGAAGAGATTATGCATACAAAAGAATAAATGAAATCAATGGGCTGTCAACAACAAAGCCGCAGGGCGCCTTCTACATATTTCCGAAAATAGATGGTATAGATGGCACATGGAAAAACGATAAAGAATTTGTTTTAGATTTGTTGAATGAAGCACATGTTTTGGTCGTTCATGGTTCTGGTTTCTCGCCGGCTTATGGAAAAAATCATTTTAGAGCAGTAATATTGCCTCCTTTGTCTATGATGGAGGAAGCTTTTAATAGAATTGAATATTTTATGAAAAAGAGGGTGAGAAAGTGAAAGAGATTACGAAAGGAATTATAGCATTGGTTATTATAATTGGTGTAGCGGGAGGAGTATATGCTTATGATTTATGGCAGGAAAACAAGCCACTGATTTTAAAAGAAGGAGATTTTGCAGAAATTTATTATATTGCATATTTTGAGAATGGAAGTGTTATAAGTTCTTCATTTATTGGGAATGTTACATACAATGCATCTTTTGAGGGAAATTATACTCTATTGCCTTTAAGAATATATTTTGGTAATGATTATCCAAAAACATATCCAGAAGGCTGGAGCTATTCAGATATTGGAACAATAGAAGGTGTTAAAATTCCTGATATTAAAGGATTGTATAATGCAATGCATGGAATGAAAGAACAAGAAGAAAAAAATATAACACTTAATGCCAGCGAGGCATTTGGAAAAGCAATTTATACTGGGCTGAAATTCAATACATCAGTAATACTTGGTTCTTCGACACAATTTGAAATAGTCTCTATTAAAAATGGAAGCCTTGATTTAAGATGGCTGCCATCCATTGGCGAAAATATAACAATGCCTCAATACTGGTATTATGATTGGCATGGGCAGCCAATACCAATGCCACCATATTGGATATGGGACAATGCGACAGAAGTTGTTTCATTTAATGAAACGCATGTTGTTTTAAAAACAACTCCAAGTAAGCTTGATGGAATAACACTCTATCCTTGGTGGCAAAATATGAGCAATGCAAGCTATGATGATAAGAAAATATATATTACAACAACGCCTCCATTAGAAAATTTTACGATAACAACGCCTTACGGAAGTGTTTATGGCAGGGTTACGAATGTTACAAAAGATAAGATAAGTGTTGTTGTTTCTTATGGAGGAAATGAAACAAGTTATGAGTTAAATAGAACAGAGATTTTCAATAGAAGTATCGAACTGCCAATCTTATTTAAAAATATATCAAATATTTATGTAGAAGAGGATTTAAAAAAAGATGGCTACAGCTTTCATAAACTTGCTGGGAAAACAATAAATTTTAGAATAAAACTACTGAAAATTTACAGAGTGAGTTGATTGCTTATTTCTTGTTCAAACATTTGAAGGAAACTATCTTCATAACCCTTTGGGATTATGGCACCAGCCGCCGCCTTGTGCCCGCCGCCGTATCCGCCAAGTTTGTTTGCTGTTTTATTCATAGCCTTGCTTAAATTCAGCCCTTTTTCAATCAATTCATAAGGGGCGCGGGCAGAAACTTTTATTCCATTTTCATTTTCAGCAAAGCCTATCACAGGATTTGAAATACCTTCATTTTTTAACAACATACCTGTTATTGTTCCCAATATTGTATCTTTTATAAAATTACCTCCATGAAAGTAATTTATGATTCCATGCTCATTTATTCTATTTTTTGCAAATTTTATCCCATTTTTTATATTTTTTCTGTGTTTTTTTATCGGCTCCCTTGCTTTACTTAAATCTCCATTAATACATATATCCATGGCTATATCATAATAACCATATTTTGCAACAGAATTTATAACAGAAGATATTTCTCTTACATCAATTCCATTCATTTCATATACTTCTCCATACAAATTTGATATTTCTTCATATCCATATCCTTTCTCAATCATTGCCCTTGTTATAATGGAAAAAAGTTTTCTTTTATCATTATAATTTAAATCAATCCATGAAATGCTTTCATTGAAGCCATTTTCTCTTAAAAATGATATTGCCCCTTTAACATTTTTGAAGAATATGGGAAGAAAAGAAGAAAAAGAAAGCATTTTATATAATGGCATATCTCTCCCATATAAACGAAAATCTTTTATCGTTGCAATATCAGATTTTTTTAGTATTTCTCTATTCAATCCAATCAATTTTTTTTGCCTCAAATCCTGCAAATCTCCTATAGCACCTATTATTGCAATGCTGGCATTTACTGGGGCAATATTGCTGGATATTAAATAACTCAAGCCGCTGGCGGATATTTCATTGCTGCCGTCAATTCCATAATAAAAAGGATTCAAAGAATTTTTGAATTTATCTTCTGTAAAATGATGGTCTGCTATAACACAATTTATCTTATTTTTAATAATTTCATTTATGTTCCCATTTCCAACATCAATGAAAAAAATAAAGTTATTGCTATACTCCTTTATCACATCTTCATTTAAATATTTGATAAATTTTATTTTATGTTGCAATCCAATTTTGTTTAGAGCAATTGATGCAATTGCAGCTCCAGATACGCCATCTGCATCTCCATGAGCTATTATAATAATGCTATCCTGCTTTTTTATTAAATTTGCCAGCTCAACTGCTTTTTTTATTATTCCCATCCCCAAGATGTAATGTAAAATGATATATGAAATTTCTTATTTAATCCAAAAAATAATAAATGGCATGTATATATAAAGCCATGAGAAAGGAGAGAGACGAAGAGATAAGGATTGGTATTGTTGCATCAGAATTCAATTATGACATTACGATGATGATGATGGAAAGAGCGAAAGAACATGCTGAATTTTTAGGAGCGAATGTTGTTAAAATCATAAAAGTGCCTGGTGTGTTTGACATGCCGCTGGCGATAAAAAAATTATTACAAGATATAAATATAGATGGCGTTGTTGCCTTGGGGGCAGTAATAGAAGGGGAGACAGAACATGATGAAATCATTATGCAGCATGCATCCAGAAAAATTATTGATTTAGCCCTTGAATATGACAAACCAGTTGGGTTGGGTATAACTGGGCCAGGAATGTCAAGATTGCAAGCAGAAGAAAGAATAGACAGGGCGAAGCAGGCGGTGGAAGCAGTAGTAAAACTTTATAGAATAATACATTAAAATGCTGCATGGAAAAAATGCAATAGTAACTGGTGCATCACGTGGAATAGGAAGAGCAATAGCAATAAAATTTGCTGAGAATGGGGCTTTTGTTGGAATAAATTATATTAAAAATGATGAGATGGCTTCTAATACTCTAAAAATTGTTAAGAGTTATAGTGATGGAATATTATTGAAAGGAGATGTCGGAGACAGCAAAGAAGCAAAAGAAATTGTTGATAATTTTATAGGCGTTGCAAAAAGAATTGATATTTTAGTAAATAATGCAGGAATTTATAAAAGAAAAAAAATTTTTGAATTGGATGAAGAGCAATGGGATGAAACTTTAAGAATAAATTTAAAATCATGCTACAATATGTGCAAAAATGCATTGACTTATATGCATGAAGGAGGGAAAATAATATTTATTTCATCTCAGCTTGCTTTAAAAGGTTCTTCTCATGGTGCAGATTATGCTGCATCTAAGTCTGGAATGCTTGGATTTATGCGTAGCTTGGCTTTAGAACTTGCAAGTAGAAAGATAAATGTTAATGCAATTGCTCCCGGAACAATTGATACTGATTTAATATTGGGGTATAGTAAAAAAGAGAGAGAGGAAAGAATAAAAGAAATTCCTTTAGGAAGAATAGGGAAGCCAGAAGATGTTGCCAATGTATGCTTATTTTTAGCGAGCAATTTAGCTGATTATATTACTGGCGAGACAATAAATGTGAATGGCGGACTATATATACAATAAAGCAATATAAAATTTACAGAGTCAAAGAAATCAGAAAATTACTTAAAAGAGAAGAATATTACGAAATTAGATGAAAATAACTATCCTATGGATTACTGTAAATGTTTTACTTTCAATAATAGGAGCATTTATCTTTAAAGAGAAAAGACATACCATATCAAAAGAAGATATTCCATATTTCATCATTTTCTTGATGATATTTTTCTCAATATTTCTTTTACAAATGACAGAAGTGAAAATAGATCCAATGGTCACATCTCGTTTTGCTTTTGATTTTACTGAAAAAATTTATAATATTGAGGGAAATATTGTTGCAGCTTTTCAGAGCATACATAATGTTGTATTAGATTATTATTTTGCATTTGTTTATATAATTGGATTCCCATTCTTATTATATTTCACTCCAGTTTTATATATAATATCTAAAGATATTAAATCTTTAAAACTTGCTGTAGTGGCATATGCACTGGTTATTTCCATATCTCTTCCATTCCTTTTATTTTTTCCAGTGCATGATGCATGGTGGGCATCATCCAATTATGCATGGTATAGTGGGAAAGCCGTTTCATTTAGATTATATGAAATATGGCCAAGCAGCACAGCAATATTTTTTAAATTTACTACCCTAAACAATTGTTTTCCAAGCTTGCATTCAGCTTTGTCTGCCGTGATGACTTACACTGCCGTAGTATCAAAATACAAAAAATATTCTTATCTTGCTGTATTGATGGCAATATCAATTCCAATTGCAACTCTCTATCTCGGCATACATTGGTTAACAGATGTTATTGGGGGGGAGGCAATAGCTCTTATTTCTATTATTGCTGCTCTTAAAATTACTGGAATAAAATGGAAATAGCATGGTTTACAGATACATGGCTTCCTACAAGAGATGGAGTTGTAAATTCGCTATTATCTTTTAAAGAAGTTATTGAAAGTAAAGGAAATAAAATCTATATTTTTGCTCCGGGTAATAAAAATGAATGGCATGATAACATAATCTATTATAAAGCAAAGCCATTTCCTAAATATCCTGATTATAGGATAGCAAGCATATCATCCATATTTTCAAAGAGGACATTAAAGATAATAAAAAATATAAAGCCAGATGTAATACATTCTCATTCTCCTGGCGTTATTGGAACAAATGCAGTTATTTCTTCTCATTTTGCAAAAATTCCTTTGATATTTACATATCATACATTTCTACAAGATTCAGTATATTTTTTTTCAGAAGGAATGCAAAGTTTTTCAAAAAGATTGCTTGAAATATGGTTGAGATGGTATTTCAGGAGATGCAATGCCATTATTGCTCCAAGCAAATATGTTGCAAATGAATTGAGGAGATATAATAAAAGAATAGAAACCATACCAACTGGAATTGACATTAAAAAATTTGAAAATGGAAATGGAAAAAGAATAAAGGAGAGATTTGGAGACAAAAAATTGATATTGCATGTTGGAAGAATTGTTAAAGAAAAAAATATAGATTTGTTAATAAAAGCAGCCTCTCATGTAATAAATAAGCTTGACGCTATTTTTTTAATAATTGGAGAAGGTCCTGCAAAAAAAGAACTGGAAAAAATGGTGAAAAAAATGGGACTGGAAAAAGAATTTTTATTTACAGGCTTCATTCCAGATGAAGAATTGCCAGATTATTATAAAGCTGCGGATGTTTTTGTAATTCCATCAACTTATGAAACTCAAGGAATTGTTATTCTTGAGGCGATGGCGGCGGGCGTGCCTGTTGTCGCTGCCAATGCAAGAGCAATACCAGATTTTGTTTTTGATGGGAGCAATGGATTTTTATTTCCTCCGGACAATGAAAAGGAGTTTGCTGAGAAGATTTTGGTTGCCATTGATAGCAAAAATGTTGCAAAGAAAGCGAGAAAATTTGTTGAGCAGTATGACATTAAAAAAATGGGAGAAAAATTGATTGAATTTTATAAAAATGAAAGCTGAATTTGAATTAAAAATTGAGTGCAGAAGCAATAAAGAAGCTATGGTAGTAAATAGAGCATTGAAAATAGACAATGAGGGATATGTTAAAAGCCATGTAAATGGAAATTGCATAATTGCTGAAGGAAAATCTGATAACTTGCTTTCTATATTAAATACATTAAATGATTTTTTTTCATGCATGAAAGTTGCAATTGAAGCAATCAATTTAAATGAATAGGCTATACTATGATATGCAATATGATTTAACATTCAGTGTGTTATTAAGCAGAAAAATAGATATGAATAATTTTATTGAAGCAATCAAAGAAAAATTGGAGGATGTGGCAATAAAAAAATGGTGGCAGCAGGAAAATAAATTTTTTTTGAGGATAACTTCAGAAAAGAGGAGAGCTCATGAATGGGCTTTAAGAATTTATAAAATGATGGCTCAATATTTAGGAAAAGAAAAGATAGGAGTTAGAGATATACATCTCGAGGAATATATAATAAAATTTGAATTGGAAAAGAAATCATTAAAAAAATTTTCAATACCATTTGCTGAATTAAATATAAAAGGAAAAAATGTTGAAATGAAAATTTTTAATAAAGAAGAAGAATTCATGAGGAAAAATTACATAGACAGAATGATAAAACTGGTTAAAGAAAAAGTTGAAAAACAATATTATGAAGGAAAAAAAGAGTATTGGCAGCTTTTATGGAAAAGTGAGGAAAAAGAGCCGATATGGAATAAAGACCCATCGATAGAAATGCAAAAGCTGGGCTGGATTGTTTTAAGGGGCAAAGGAAAATGGTTTTATTTTCCGCCTGCCGCTGCCATAATGCGTGCAATGGAAAAAATTGTTTTGCAAGAGATTGTTTTGCCATTAGGATTTAAAGAAGTTATAGAACCAATGCATGTGCCATTTGAAACATGGCTTAAAACAGGGCATTTAGAAGGAATGCCAAGCGAGATTTATTACATTTGTGAGCCATTCAGCAGAGATGAAAAAGAATGGGAACGTTTCATAGATTTAGTAAAAATAATGAAGAAGGTTGATGAAAAGGAGCTTTTGAAAAATTTGAAGGCGCCAAAAGAAGGCGTTGTATATGCTCAATGTCCGAATATCTATGCTTCAATGTCAGGGAAAACAATTGCAGAAGAAGAATTGCCGTTACTAATCTTTGAGCATTCTGTTCCATCTGATAGATATGAAGCTGGCGGCAAACATGGAATTGAGCGTGTCGATGAATTTCATAGGATTGAAATTGTTTATATTGGAACAAAAGAGCAATTGCTTGATTTGAGGGAAAAGTTGATAGCCCGTTATAATTATGTTTTCAATAATATACTTGATTTAGAATGGAGAATGGCGAGAGTGACTCCTTTCTACATGCAGCAAGCAGGCATAGTTGGCACAGAAGAGAATGTTGCCAAAGGAACAATTGACTTTGAAGCTTGGCTGCCTTATCGTGGTGATAGAAGCAAAGAATGGCTTGAGTTTCAGAATATATCCATCGTGGGTGATAAATATACAAAAGCGTTCAACATAAAAGGGCAACGCAGCCAATTATGGAGCGGTTGTTCAGGCGTTGGCTTGGAAAGATGGATGGTTTCATTTTTAGCCCAAAAAGGATTGAATCCAGAAAATTGGCCAAATGCTTTTAAAAAATATTTGCATAGCTTACCAAAAATGCCAAAATTTTTGTAAAGCATACATCTATTTTATCCTTCAATTTCATGAAGCAAA
>CAZYCK010000024.1:0-9825 GCA_964646055.1 uncultured Thermoplasmatales archaeon
TGGCCAAACGCATAGTATTTTCCATCTGGTGTAGCACCAATCCTATTTCCACTGTCTCCTCCATGTGTTTCGATAAAATTGCCGCTTTTGTCAAAAACATATGTGGGAATAGAAGCGCCCCCTGCTATTATATATTCTCCATCATCTGTAATATGAACTTCCCTAAAATCTGCTCCAGGATTATTTGGCGGATGATACCACCAAACAGGTGTTCCATCTGATGCGCTCCAACCAGCTACACCATCTTTCGTGTCAGAAAAATACGCTATCATGCATCCCTCGCTATCTGTTGAGTCATCGGTAGTTGCTACTACACCTCTTCCATCCTGAGAAATATCTGTAAGAACAAAATCTCCATACTCTAAGGTATATTTCCATATTCTATTCCCATTATTATCATAAAGATATACATGGCTGCTGCTGTCAGCCGCTGAAACAAGTTCTCCATTTTTTGAAATAGCAACCCTTTGAATAGCTGAGTTAACGTTACTACTCCATTTGGGAATACTACTATCCTTAGAAAAATAGAAGAGTCTTCCTGATTCTGTTCCAACTACAATCCAATTTCCTCCAAGAGACATATCAATGGTATTCACATCATCCCCCAAATCTTTTGACCATAAAAGTATCCCCTTATTATTGAATAGGTATATTTTATTATCTGTACCTGCTGCTGCTACATAGTCTCCGTTTTCGGATATTTTTATCGATGTTTTAGCAGTATATGGCCATTCATCTGTTATAGGAATATTTTTCTCCCATAATTCATTTCCATTATTATCTAGTAGATAAAGTTTATTGCTGTAACTCCCAACGGCTACATAGCTTCCGTCACCAGAAACATCAAGGGATACAACACTATGCCCAGTTGAGAAAACCCAGTCAGGACTTCTTTCTCCATTTGCACCAGCATTTTTTGTAGCAATAGTTTTTGCTATATTAGGAAAAACACTTGCACATATCAAAAGAGCAATTATGCCTAAAATTATCCCTTTTTGAAGGATACTTCTTTTGTTGTCCCCCATTTTTTCTGCCTCCGATATACAATGTAATTTTCGTTTTTAAATTTTACGCCCAATGAAAGCAAAATTTAAGTATACTGTATTTATGGAGAAAACAAAGGTTACTGAAAAATTTCAGGTTACCATACCAAAAGAGGGGAGAGAGAAAATTGATTTAAAGGCTGGAGAAATTATGATAGTTGAAGCGAAAGGAGAAAATGAAATAAGATTGAAAAGATTTAGGAAGCCATTAAAAATTTTGACATGGAAAAAGATGCTCGACAGGCATATACCCATTAAAGAATTGGAAGAAAAAATGGAGAATGGATAAAATGATATACATCGACAGCAACATTTTCTTTTATGCAAAAATAATGGATAAAAAATATGGAGAGGCATGTGCAAGCATTATAGAAAAAATTGGGAAAGGAATAAAAGCATCCATTTCATCATTGGTTATCTTGGAAGTAGCAAATGCATTAAAAAAATATGGTATGGAAAAAGAAGTAAAAAGTGAAGTAGATGCTATTTTATCTTGAAAAATTTAAGATAAGCCCGTATGATTGCACTCATGCAGCAACTATGGAAAAATACGGAATAAAAGAAATCATATCTGCAGACAAAGAATTTGACAAAATTTATTCCTTTTTTCCAGCCATCCATATAACATGCTGCGGAAAAGGTATTTCAATGCCTTCTTTTTCCAATGCAACTTTGATTTTCCATAACATGGTGGTATAAACAGAATACCACTCACTTGATGGAGCCCATATTTTTATATTTAGATTGACACTACTGTCGCCCAATTCTTCAACAAAAATTTGAGGGGCTGGCTCTTTCAATACTAAAGGATGTTCTTCAAGCAAATTTTTTATTATATTGACAGCTTTTTCAGCATCATCGCTATAACTTATTCCAATTTTGTATTCAAATCTTCTTGCAGCATGGGCGACATAATTTTGTATATTCGATGTAAAAACTTTCTCATTTGGTATCCTTACATACAATCCATCCCATGTCCTTATTGTTGTCGAAAGAATTTTTATGTCCTTAACGACACCGCTCACATCTTCAATGCTTACCCCATCTCCTATCTTTATAGGCTTTTCCACTATCAAAAAAAATCCACTTATTAAATTCGATACAACAGTTTGGCTTGCAAATCCGATTACAATGCCGAGCACGCCGCCCGCCACCAGCAGCCCGCTCAAAGATACGCCTACATAGGGCAGAGCAACAATTATTGCAATGGTTATGATGGTATAATATGTGATTTTTTCAGTTGCTATCAAAGTTTCTGATGGTAGTTTTTCTTTCAAAATTCTCCTTACATTCAATCTTACAATTTTGGCTATTATAACTCCAGCAACTATAATTATTATAAATATCAACAATTTTAGTATGGTTGTATTTGTGCCAGCTATATTGGAATTTAATAGCTTACTTACATCAAACATCATTTGAATCCCCATTCCATAATAAATTTTTTCTCAATTCTCTTCATTCCTTTTGCAAGGTATATATCAATTGACTCTTTCATATTTTTTGGTTTTCTTTTATTGAATGTTGTCTCACCCATTGTTTTCTTTGATATATCTAAGTAAGAATGCATATATGCATATTCATTGTAAAAAAGTTTCATATCAAAAGCTCTGAATACAATCCTCTTCATTTCAAGCCATTCATGATAATTGTTCTCAACTTCTACCTTCATTATTCCTTCTTTTAATTTATTAACTTCTGGCATGTCATTATAACTTTTGCTTTTCCACCACCTGCATATTATCCCACTTTCAGGAGGACCATATAATATATATTTTGGCTTTGTTTTAGTAAAAATATCTATTCTTTCAATATCTCTTTTATCTACAAGAAAAATTCCTATCTCAACTGGAAATTTAACATAAAAATTGTCTTTAATACCTGGCTCAATTATCAATGGCTTATCAAATTCTATCATTAAATGCTCAGCAACTCCAATTTTTGGTAAATTAACAGGCTCGACAGGACAAACAACCAATTTTCCACTTTCTGCATGTATAAATTTTTCTATTTCATCTCCATTCAAATTTCTATAATATCTTTTTCTCTTTCCTTTTCCTTCTATTGAGAGCTCAATGTCTTTTTCTTTAAGATTAACATTTAATTCATATTCTCCAAACACTTTAAAAATATGGATTTATCATATAAAAACCATACTATGAGCCTTTTCTTTTCAAAAAAGAAAAGCTTCGGGAAAAGAAAACCATTACATTTTAGGATGCAACCCTTTTCTAAAGGGGTGCAAGAAAAGCTTCGGGAAAAGAAAACTGATACATTTTGAAATGTAATAGTTCTTTGGGGGTGAAGCCCCTTTCTTTAAAAGAAAGGGGCTCAATCCATCACATTTTTATTTCACTTTTTATTTCCTATCATGGATTGGCTAAAAGAAGCTTTATTTGTTAGGGAAATGGCTATGAAAAATAATGAACTATTTGGTTCATCTTTGCCCATGATTGCATCCGAGAATATTTTATCACCATTATGCAAAGAAATGTTAATAACAGATTTTCATGGGAGATATGCTGAAGGCACACCTGGCAACAGATATTATCAGGGATGTAAGTTTTTTGATGAAGTTGAGAGCAAAGCTATAGAACTTGCAAAAAAATTGTTTGATTGTAAATATGCTGATGTCCGCCCTACTGCTGGAACAGTAGCAAATATGGCAGTCTTTAAAGCGTGGGCTTCGCCGGGGGATAAAGTTACGGTGCTTGATACAGCAGATGGAGCGCACATTTCTTATGGAAAATGGGGAGCGGCTGGTTTAAGGGGCTTAGAATTGCATACATATCCTTTTGATAGCGATTCCATGAATATAGACATCGATGGAGCAATAAAATTGATAAGAGATGTGGAACCAAAGCTTGCTTTATTTGGCCAGAGTGTTTTTTTATTTCCGACGCCATTGAAAGAATTGGCAAGCGTTGCCCATGAAGTGGGGGCTAAAGTTGTCTATGATGCTGCCCATGTTCTCGGGCTTATAGCAGGCGGCAAATTTCAGCAGCCATTGAAAGAAGGTGCAGATGTTATGACAGGCTCTACGCACAAAACTTTACCAGGACCCCAAGGCGGCATAATTCTTGCTGATAAAGATAGAGAAGAGAGCAAGGATATTAAATATCTTGACTGGGGAGTTTTTCCTGGGGTTACATCATCCTATCATTTACATCATGTTGCGGCAAAGGCAATTGCATTTGCAGAGCATCTTGCTTTTGGAAAGGAATATGCAACACAAATAATAAAAAATGCTAAAAAACTTGCAGAAGAATTATATAATAATGGATTTGATGTTTTAGGAAAAAATCATGGTTTTACTGAAAGCCATCAAGTTTTATTGAGAGTAGGAAAAGATAAAGGAGGAGAAGCTGCAAAAAAATTGGAGAATGCTGGCATAATTGCAAACATGAATATGGTTCCAGGTGATGAGCACCCCTTGCATCCATCTGGAATAAGACTTGGCGTCCAAGAGCTTACAAGAACTGGAATGAAAGAAGATGAAATGCAAGAAATTGCAAAATTTTTCAAACGCATTTTGATAGACGGCGAAGAAGCAATAAAAGTTAGAAAAGATGTTATAGAATTTAAGAAAAATTATCGTCGCATCCATTATTGCTTCTATGAAGGCGAAGACGCATATAGATATATAGAATTATTACATCAGGTGCATCAATGAAAATTGCAATAACTGGCACTCCTGGAACAGGAAAAACAAGTGTTGCAAAAGAATTGGAAAAAATGGGATATAATGTCATTGAAATTGGAGAGATATGCAAAAATTTTGAAATTGGTTATGATTATGCAAGAAAAAGTAAAATAGTTGATGAAGAAAAATTAGATGAATATATAAGAAGCATAGATGAAAATGGAATTTTATTTATAGAGGGACATATAAGCCATTTACTTAGCGTTGATGCTGTCATAATTTTAAGATGCAATCCAGAAGAATTAAAGAAAAGGTTAAAGAAGAAAAATTGGGAAATGAAAAAGATAATGGAGAATGTTGAAGCAGAAGCATTGGATATAATTTTAGAAGAGACAATAAAAAAACATGATAGGATATGGGAAATTGATACAACAAATAAAGATACAACAACGATTGCAAAAAAAATTGAAAAATTGATTAATGATATGCCTCCTCCAAGTTACGGAAATATTGATTGGAGTAAGTGGTTGATTGAAAATGCTGGACAGATATAGAAAAAAAGTGGATTTTTTTCTTGAGCCAATCGCAAAAAAAATAGGCATAGAAGCAAATTATATTTCTTACCTTTCCCTAATATTTGCAATAATTTCAGCCATTTTTATATATTTTTCTCCAGCTTATCATTATTTTTTATTTTTTTCCTCATTTTCAATTTTAATAAATGGCTTCCTAGATGCAATAGATGGAAAAATAGCAAGGATGAGAAAAAAAGAGAGTAAAAAAGGGGATTTCATAGACCATGCAATAGACAGATTTTCAGATGCGTTTATCATAGGTGGCATAGCCATATCTCAATGGTGCAATAAGTTTATTGGCATAGCAGCAGTTATTGCAGTTTTGCTTACAAGCTATATGGGAACGCAGGCTCAAGCAATAGGGTATAAAAGAGTTTATGGCGGCTTGCTGGGGAGGGCTGACAGACTTATAATTTTGTTTATTGCTATGATAATTCAATACTTTGTATTAGAGATATATTCTTTTTATCTCATTGAATGGGTGATGCTTTACTTTATTTTGGCAGGCATAGTAACAATTGTTCAAAGATATTATAGTATAATTAAATGGCTTGAAATGAGTAAATAATGCATATCTCACCATAAATTATATAACCAATTTTTTATTAAAGGGGTGTGAAATTAAAAGGGAAAATATCGGTTTTGATACTCTTCCTTATGCTTATCCCAGGCTTCTCATATGCACAATCAAAGCCAGACATATATGTAAAAAATGCAGAGATTTATCCAGAGACAATTTATGAAGGCGATGAAGTTAGAATAAATTTCACGGTAGGGAATTCTGGAAGTTTGGGTGCCAACTGCAGTGTTGGATTGTTTATTGATAATAGTAGCCAAGCTGTTGATAAAATAAGCGTTTCCCTTGATGCTGGTGAAAGTAAAGAAGAGAGCCTTTATTGGCTCGCAAAGGAAGGACACCATGTCATTTTCATTTTTGCAGATTATGACAACATGGTAAATGAAGAAAACGAGGACAATAATATAATAACCGTTGAGGTGGATGTTCTCAAGCCACAATATCCCACTTTTCCGCCGCCAAGCGGCAACGCCACATGGTGGAATGCTGGCTGGCATTATAGAGTGCCTGTCTCAGTATCAATGTTTGGTGAGAGAGAAGGCTATATTTATGAAAATAAGATGGTTTTTTGTAATATAAATTTTTCAGCTCTAATGGAAAAAATTGCCCATTTGCAAAGCGGTAGCTTTTCAGATAGGACATTTTACCCAGATTCTGTTAGGGTCATTGAATATGAGCTTGACAATAATATATGGACTCCATATAGAAATGTTGGAAGGGAAATCATATTTTCAGATGATTATGATGCTGTTAAAAATGCAAATGTTACAGTGAAATGGGTTATGACAGGCGACCTGCAACCACATGAAAGAAGGTATTATTACATTTATTGGGATACAGTTGAAAATGGGTACAAAAATGGAGAATACGGAAAGATATATTCTGGTATAAAAAATTGTGAATTTGAAGATGTGCATTCAACCCAATGGAAAAATTATACATCAGGAGCATTAAAATGGGATATTGGCTATGCCAAAGATCCAATAGAAGGTGATAATTGCTACAGAATTCATGCAAAAGGGCTTTATGGTTTCGGAAGAATATGGCTCAATAACTGCATTGTTAAGATATCTCAGCAATTTAAAGTTCCGGATGAAGGGCAGTCAAAATACATATTGCATGCAAAAGTTTATGCTCATTCAGATATAGATATTTTTAACTGGCAAATTGCAATAGAAGGAAATGCAGTTGAAAGCGGAGAAGCCACATCTGGCTGGCAAGAAATAAGCAAAGATATAACTTCTTATTTAGCAGGAAAAACATCATCATTGGTTTCTTTTTCATTAAAAACAACTCAATCAAATGTATATACAGATTCTCACGAAATAAATGCGTATATTGATTCATTCTGGATAGAAACTGAAAATGTTCCTACGGAGTTATACAAAAATGCCACACAGGGATGGTGTGGAGATGTTTATGGATTAAAAAATAAATATATTGCTGGAGTGGAAGGAGAAAACAGTTTGAATTATATTGAAGTGAAAACATGTGCAAATCCTAAGGAAGTTGTTGCAAAATTATATTCCCCAGAATCAAAATTGATGAAAGCATCGATGCCTTTGCCTGACCCAAGTTTTGAAGAAGGATATACACATTTCTTTATATCTGATGAAAAAACTTCAATGGCAAAAATTCAAAGCATTGCCCATTATGGAAAAAACGCAGTTGAATTGAAATTAAGCAATTATGTTGGAAAGTTTAAATTTGAAAATGAAAATGTGATAGCTGGCGAGGAGGTTGGCTTCAGACAAAATATAACTTATGGGCTACCAATTCAATATATTCCCCAGCTTTATTTCTGGTATAAAATAGAAAAGGCAACATCTCCAAGTTATCTTAACTATACACTTCTTACAATTGGTTCGTCACCCTGCTTTTTGACAATTTATATGAGCGATTTGATAGATGATAATGCATGGCATAAATACAACATTCCAAAAAGTGTGATTTCATCATGGCGCCACCATGGAGGAAAGTTGGCAGGCATTGAAATGAGACTTATTGCAGGCTCTGATGGAGCAGAAAATACCATATATATTGACGACATGGGCTATTCTTTCCTACCAAAAAATGCTACAGATAGAACAACATGGGAAATATATGATTTTTACAATTTTACTAAGGGATGCGATGCTGGAAATTGGAGGCTCGATGTCACAATGGCGGACAGCTCAGATTATAGGATTGATAAAAGTGTTGTTATAAAAGTGGATGCCGCCGCCGACCTCGATGTTTTTAAAGTTGATTGCCCATCAAATCTTAAAGAAGGACAAACTGGCAAATTTATTGTTCATGTTAGAAATAATGGACCAAAGAGCGTAAATTCAAGCATTCCAATAAATGTTTCAATAAGCATATATCAAGATATTTCAAATCCAATAAAAATGAGGAAATCTATAGCTGGATTGAATACTGGAGAGGAAAAGAGCATTGAGTTTGAATGGACTGCTCTATATGGAAATGCATCATATAATGGAGTGTGGCATATAATAGCAAGAATAAATGAAGAGAATGTAATACCAGAATGGAATAAAGCAAATAATTGGTATATTGCCAATATCGAAGTTGAGCCACGTCCAGATATGGAAATAAAAATGGATGATGTATCATTTACCCCATCTCATCCTTCAGCAGGAGAAAATGTGAATATTTCCGTAACTGTTCATAACATTGGATATAAATCTGGAGATGCAAAATTAAATGTTTATGAAAAAAGAGCTGGAGAAAGAAGATATCTAATTATTCAGAATGGAAGCATGGAAAAAATAATTGGAGAACAATCTCAGGAAAGATTTTACTTGAAATGGAATGCAAGCAATGGAACTTATAACATAAAGATTGAAGTTGAATGCAATGATGAGATAAACAATGCAAATAATGTTATTATAAAAGATATAAAAGTGGGAGGAGGAATTGATACAAGCCCACCATTTATAAAAAGCATAAGAGCAAATCCTTCTATGCAACAATTGGGAGAAAAAATAAACATATCCGCAGAAATATATGATAATGAAACAACAATAGATAAAGCAGTGGTTCATATCAAAAATGGCGTAGAAAAGGAATTTGTTATGAACAGGCTTGGAGAATCAAATATATATTACTCGAATGTTGCAATGAATGAAATCGGCAATTATGTTTTTTACATAGAAGCATGGGACACATCATTATATCATTATTCTGCAAAAAGCAATGAAGGCAAGATAAGGATAATATATGGAGGCATAGAGACGGCGCCGCCCTCAATAAAAGGCGTAACAGCATCTCCAGAAAGGCAGGTGATACATGGGCAGGTCAATATATCTGCATATATAGATGACGAGAGTGGAATTTATGAAGCTTATGCATGCATCATACATAATGGCAAAGAAGAGAAGCATGAAATGACAGAAGTTAATGGAAGTAAGATATTTTATTATAGCAGCGAGTATGATGAAACTGGCAACTATGAATTTTACATCTATGCAATAGACTCGTCGGCAAATAGAAATGAAAACGTATCTGAAAACCAATCTTTTGAAATTCCAATTGACTATGATATGGACGATGTGCCAGATGATATTGAATTGAGTATCGGAGCCAATCCAAAAAATGCAAATGAAACAATAAATGTAAGCGTTGGAAATGAATTTGGTTATCTCTTGTGGATTGAAGATAGCAAAAAATATATTTACTGGGATAAAAATGACGATGCTACAAGAGAAGTTGATTTGAAAGATGTAAATGGAGATGGCTCACTTGATATATTATTTGATTCAAATGGAGATGGAATTTATGACCACTACTATGATAAAAAAGCAAAAGAGATTGGAATATATGAGGAAAAAGTGAAAGAAAAGGCAGAGACAATATGGATTCTTCCTCCTGCAATTTTATTTGCAATTTTAGGCATTGTATTCATAATGCTGAGGAAAAGATAGATATGTTGTTATGAATGAATTTTGTTATGAGGAATTTTATATCCTCTCCTCCTTATTTCATAAT
>CAZYCK010000025.1:0-6319 GCA_964646055.1 uncultured Thermoplasmatales archaeon
ATGAAGAAGCATATCTTTTGCAAAAATTTGCTCGAACTGTTCTTAAAACAAACAACATCGATACCTGCGCCCGCCTTTGCCATTCGCCTTCTGAGGTGGGGCTGAGCAAAATGCTTGGTTATGGTGCAGTTAGCGTGTGGTGGCCAGATTTTCTTAAAACCGAAACTGTTGTAATTGTCGGAGCGAACACGAGGGCGACGCACCCAGGAATATGGAATATATTGAAAAAGCGTGGTGACAAATTTAATTTAATAGTTGCAGACCCATGCAAAACACCTATAGCAAGAGAAGCGAAGGTAAGGCTTGTGCCAAAGCCTGGCACGGATGTTATATGGCTTGGAGGGCTTGCAAGAATAATTTATGAAAAGGGATTATATGACAAAGAATTTATTGAAAGGCATACTATAGGATTTGATTCATTTGTTAGAAGCCTTGAAAAATTTTCTAAAAAATATGTTGAAAGCATTTCAGAAGTTAAGTGGAATGATTTAGAAAAAGTAGCAGAGTTAATTGGAGGGCATAAAACAATATTTATATGGGGAATGGGATTGACACAGCATTCTCACGGCACGCAGAATGTGATGGCTTTAACATCCATAGCACTTATGACAGGAAATATAGGTAAAGATGGATGTGGAGTTGCTCCTTTAAGAGGGCAAAACAATGTTCAAGGTGCTGTTGATATGGGGGCTCAGCCAAATATTTTAACAGGACACAATCCTTTAAATGACCCCGGTGTTATAACCCATTTTGAAGGAATATGGAATGAAAAAATTCCTACAAAGCCAGGGCTGACAGCTACAGAAATGATTCATGCAATACTTGATGAAAAAATAAGGGCATTGTATATAGTTGGAGAAAATCCAGCATTGAGCGAGCCACAAAGCAGTTTTGTTAATTGGATGCTTAAAAGATTGGATTTGTTGATTGTTGAAGACATATTTATGACCGAGACAGCAAAGCTTGCTCATGTTGTTTTACCAGCTGCAATGATTGGTGAAAAAAGAGGGGTTGTTACAAATGCAGCAAGAAGAATGCAATTTACGGAAAAAGCTGTTGAAGCGCCAGGAGAAGCAAAGCCAGATTGGTGGATAATAACAAAACTTGCAAATTTTATGGGTATGGAATGGAAATACAGCAATACAGAAGAAATATGGAATGAAATAAGAAAAGTTGCACCAATTTTTTCTGGGGCTACACATAAAAGGCTTAAAGGTAGCCATGGATTATTCTGGCCAGTTTTTTCTGAAAAACATGAAGGGACGCCAAAGCTATATACAGATGGTTTTGCTTTTAGAGATAGAAGAGCAAGGTTTTATCCAATTGAACCACCTGAATATGTTATGACACCTACAGATGAGTATCCATTTGTATTGATTACTCGAAGACTTTATCCTCATTTTAATACTGGGGAGATGACAAGGCGTTCAAAATTGTTGGTTGCTGCTGGAGGCAAGCCATTTGTTGCTATGAATCCTGAAGATGCTTCCAGCCTTGACCTTAAAGATGGCGAAGTTGTTAGAATATCCTCACCTTATGGTTCTGTTACATGCCCTCTTGCTTTGAAAGGAGATGTTGAGATTCCTAAAGGTTATCTTTCTGTTCCAATACATTTCTTTAATGCTTGCAATTTAAATCGCCTTACAAGTACATATCCCTTAGACCCAGAGGCTAAAATGCCTTCCCTTAAAGTTATAATTGTTAGAGTAGAAAAAGCAAATGCGTAAAGCATTAATCCTCGAAATTATTCCTCTTCTGGTGACCTAAAATGAGAATAAGCACAGTTGAGCAGATGCGTAATCTGGATAAAAGAGCCACGGAGAAGTATGGGATTGAGGGAAAATTGCTTATGGAGAATGCTGCTCATGCTGTTTATTTTACAATTTTGAAAGTTATAGGCAATGTTGAAGGAAAGAATTTTGTAACATTTGCTGGGTCAGGAAATAATGGTGGAGATGCAATAGCGGTATCAAGAAAATTGTATTCAAATGGAGCAAATGTAAAGATATATTTAATGGGCGATCCTGCAAAATATAAGGGTCATGCAAGGATGAATTATGAAATTGCTGAGAAGATAGGAATACCAATAGAGCAATTTATGGGTGATAATGCGCTTGTAAGGGCAAGCATGGATATTGCAGATGCAATAATTGACGGAATATTAGGTACGGGAACATCAAGAAATGTTGAGGGCAAATATGCCGAAGCAATAAAAATAATAAATGAAAGCGGAAAAACTGTATTTTCTGTGGACATTCCATCTGGAATAGACGGAAACACAGGAAAAGTTATGGGAATTGCCGTTAAAGCTGATTATACAGTAACATTTGGACTACCAAAAATAGGAAATATACTTTATCCCGGATATGAATACTGCGGTAAATTGTATGTGTCTCATATATCATTCCCTCCAAAAAATTATGAAGATGAAGAAATAAAGATTATGATAAATGAGCCTGTAAAACTTCCTTCAAGAAGAAAAGATGGGCATAAAGGAACTTTCGGAGATGTGCTTTTCATTGCTGGAGCAAGAAAGTACTATGGAGCACCCTATTTTTCATCACTATCGTTTTTAAAAGCAGGAGGAGGCTATTCACGCCTTGCGTCGCCAAAATCTGTCGTTCCATTCATAGGCGCTGGGGGAAGAGAAATAGTTTTTCATCCTATGCCAGAAACAGAGGACGGAAGCATAAGTTATATGGCTAAAGAAGAGATTTTAGAAATCGTTAAAAATGTAGATTTCGTAGTTATAGGCCCAGGAACATCACTGAATGAGGAAACACAAAAGTTAATTCTTGATTTAATCCCACAGATTGAAAAGCCAATTCTAATTGATGGGGATGGACTGACCGCATTATCAAAGAATGTCGATGTTCTAAATGAAAGAAATGCTGAAACTGTTATAACACCCCACCCGGGGGAGATGTCTTCATTAACAAATAAGAAAATAAAAGAAATTTTAGACGATAGAATTGCTTTTGCAAGAAACTTTGCAGTTAATTACAATACCATTGTTGTTTTGAAAGGTGCGCACACTCAAATTGCTATGCCAGATGGCAGAGTTTACATAAATCTCTCTGGCAATTCTGGAATGGCAACCGCCGGGTCTGGTGATGTTCTTACGGGCACAATTGCCGCAATGTATGGCTTAGGATTAAAATTTGAAGATGCCGTGCGTATGGGAGTTTTCATTCATGGCTTTTCAGGAGATTTTGCCGCAGAAAGAAAAGGAGAGGATGGAATAACTGCAATGGATGTATTAAATTTTTTGCCTGAAGCGATGAAAAAGGCAAGGGAGAACTTGGAAGAAGTGTGGAAAAGATACAGAGTGGAGGTTATATGAAGGCATGGGTACTTGAAGAGCAAAAACCTATTGAGAGAAATCCTTTAAAGTTGGTTGAACATCTTCACCCAGAACCAAAGGAGCATGAGATAAGAGTTAAAGTTGAATACTGCGGAATATGCAGAACTGACTTGCACATAGTAGAAGGAGATATTCCTCTTCACAAGAAACCTATAATCCCAGGACATGAAATTGTAGGCATTGTAGATAAAATAGGAAAAAATGTTAAAAAATATAAGGTTGGAGATAGAGTTGGAATTAGCTGGCTTAACTGGACATGCGGAAATTGTAGATACTGTAAAAGAGACGAAGAAAATTATTGTCCTTATATAAAGAGAACTGGATGGGACGTTGACGGAGGGTTTGCAGAATACACGATAATTAATGAAGATTTTGCCTTTGATTTGAGAAATATGAACATGAAGCCGGAGAGCTTGGCACCTCTCATGTGTCCTGGAGTTGCGGGATATTTTGCATTTAAACTTGCAAGAGGCGACAAAATTGAAAAAATTGGAATGATTGGATTTGGGCCCACTGCCTATTATATTTTAAGAATTGCAAAGTATATGGGATTAAAAGTTTATATAAGCACGAGGAGCGAGGAGCATAAAAAAACTGCAAAAGAGTATGGCGCAGATTGGATTGGCGATATATCAAATGAAAATTTTCCTAACAAGGTAGATTCAATAATATATTTTCCTCCAACTGGCAAACTTGTGGAAAAGTGCTTAGAAAATCTTGATATATCTGGTACACTTGTTCTTGCTCCTGTTGCAATGAATTCATCTATAGAGATAAAGAATTATACCAAGAATCTCTGGGGAAGAAGAATTGAAACAGTGTATCAGGTAAGACGCGATTATGGCAGAGAATTCTTGAAGATTGCTAGAGAGGCGAAGCTTGACATAGAAAAAGAAATAGTGGAATTTGAAGATTTGCAGAATGCATTAAAGAGAATGAAAGCAGGAAATATAAGAGGTATGGTCCAGGTTCTAAAAGTTGCTTGATAACAAATTTTGCATCAAGTTTAAATCTTTATGAGTATTTATATTGAAGAAAGTTATGGAATTCATTTTTTCTGCTTCAAGGTAAATTATGTCATTGCATCTTTTTATGGCAGAATGGAGTGATGGTTTTTTCTCTTTCAATTCTCTTTCAAAAAATGATATAATTTTTGGAGAATAGTAAGCATGCAATGGCTCCAGATAACCATTTCTCCACATCGGTACAACTCCATTATGAGATGAATATTTTACCATTTTTTTTATTTCTTCCTTCTGAATAAATGGCATGTCTCCACCAAAAATGAAAATACTTCTGTTTAAATTTTTTAATATAGAAATTATGGAGGGAAGAATCCACTTAGATTTATCAATTATAAGAGGCACAGATATTGGAAATTCATATTTTGAATAAACAATCACATTTAACCCCATATTCTTCAAATTGTTTACCACAAAGTCAATTAATCTCATATCATCTTTTACTACTTTTATATGCTTATTCGGCAATCTCTTTGAATTTCCAACAAGAACAACTGCTGTGTGCTTATTAAATAGATAGCCTTTGCCCATTTTACTCGTCTGCATACTCTAAATGATTATGTAATATGATTTATGAATATAAGTTCATTCCAAAAAATAGAATAGGCCCGAGCCGAGATTTGAACTCGGGACAAGGGATTTCTGCAGCTTTTGGGGTAAAGCACTTTTTCAAAGGGCTTCCACAGTCCCTTATGTTGCCGCTACACCACTCGGGCCATCTATGAAGCATAATAATCCAATTTTTATTTAAATATTATGCACAAAAAATTAAATATGAAACGCTATAAGAATGTGAAAAAACTACCAAAAAATTCATTTTATACAAAAAAATTTCCAGAAGGATGTAAATATTGCCAGCGCGGTTCAAAAATGGTTTTGCTTGTTACGGGATTATGCAATATGAACTGCTTTTATTGTCCTCTCTCAGAGAAAAAGAAAAATAAAGATGTCATATATGCAGATGAAATGCTCGTTAAAAGCAAGGAGGATATAATAGAAGAAGCAGAACTAATAGAAGCAGAAGGCACAGGAATAACGGGCGGCGACCCCCTGCTGGTTGTTGATAGGACAGCTAATTTCATACATTTGTTGAAAGAAAATTTTGGGAAGGAGCATCATATACATCTTTATACATCCATGCTCAGTATTGATAGGGTTAAAAAAGTTGTTGAAGCTGGCTTGGATGAGATACGTTTTCATCCTTATTTTGAACTCTGGAATAAAATAGAGGAGACAAATTTCAAAGATGTTGTTAAAAATGTTGGAATAGATGTTGGAATGGAAATACCTGTTATACCTCATCTCAAAGAAGAGACAAAACATTTATTGAAAGAAGTCGATAAATTTGGCTTGGATTTCATAAATTTGAATGAATTGGAGTTTTCATATACAAATGTTAATGCTTTATCAAAATTCGGTTATGTTGCAAAAAATGATGTTTCTTCTGCTGTTAAGGGAAGCGAAGAGTTAGCTTATGAAATTTTAGATTGGGGAATAGAAACACCTTTGCATTATTGTTCTGCTTCTTTTAAAGATGCAATTCAGCTTAGAAATAGAATAGCAAGGAGAGCAAGAAATGTCGCAAAAATTTATGAAATTATAACAGAAGATGGGACATTGATGAAAGGGATAATAATAGCAGGCAAGAATGAGATGAAAAAAATAAAAGATGAATTTGGAATAGAAGATTCAATGATTAAATGGAATGAAAAAATGAATAGAATAGAAACCTCTCCTTTTATAATCGAAGAAATTGCTTCATATATTCCATATAAATGCTATATAATAGAAGAATATCCAACCGCAGATAGACTTGAAGTGGAAAGAATACCACTATAACACATTCTTCTATAGAAGGATGCTTCTGAAGTTATGGATAGCTATATTTCATCAACAATTTGTCTATAATAAATCTACTTATTTTATCGAAAAG
>CAZYCK010000025.1:6419-9588 GCA_964646055.1 uncultured Thermoplasmatales archaeon
AGCTATATTTCATCAACAATTTGTCTATAATAAATCTACTTATTTTATCGAAAAGCAGATTATATTGACTTGAAAGGAATATATCTTTTCTATTTAGTTTATTTATGCTTGTGATATCTGGAGGTGCAGGCATGCCCTTAATTTTTTTATCAGTAGTATAGGTAATAAAACAGCAATCACCCTCCCTTAAATCCCACGTTTTGCCGTGATCGCCCGAGCCATAGGTTTCACCTCTTAAATATGAATTACTGTCGTTTGAATAAAGCCATCCATAACAATTTCCAGCTTTTCCAATATATGCTCTTGAGATTATATAATATTTCTTTCCGGCTGTTACGTTTATATCTGGAAAATCAAAGACTACCCAGCTATAGTTTTTCCCACTAAAGTATGGAATAAGAGACACTTTTGTTAAATCTTTCCCACGAAGATTTTCTCTTATTATGACAGTATATTCCCAACTTGGATGCCCTTCTTTCATTATCAAAAGACTTACTTGGGAGAGGATATTCTTTGTAGGTTCAAATGATTGGGCTACCTCTATGAATTTTTCGCTTGTAATTATTTTGCTTGGCTAAATTTAAATATGGAAATAGTATAACAAAGCATGCTTGAAGGAAGATGCATAAGCTGCGGTAGAGGACTTACAGAAGAAGGAAGTGTTGCATTTCCATGCCCCGAATGCGGTTTCATAATAAAAAGATGCAAAACATGCAGGGATAGAAGCGCCGAGTATGTATGCCCACAATGTGGTTTCAGGGGGCCTTAAAATGGGAAATGTTATACTTAAAATAAAACTCATGCCTGCCTCCCCCGATACTGACATGGAAAAATTAAAAGAAGGCGTAGAAAAAGTTGTTCCAAGCTATGCTGATGTTAAAAAAATGGATGTTGCTCCAATTGCTTTTGGATTGAAAGCCTTGATGCTCCATATCATAATGCCAGATCAGAGTCCAGATGAATTGGTTGAAAAATTAAAAGGGATCGAAGGAGTGACAAATGTTAGTATAGATGAATTAAGTTTAATATAACTTTTTTAGAGAATTGCATAGGATAAGAGATTAGTCATTACCAGATGGGTTCATAGATAAAAAATTGAGGTGATAAAAATGGAAAAAATTGGCTTAATTGTAAATCCTGTTGCAGGAATGGGAGGAAGTGTGGGATTAAAAGGAACTGATGGTGAAATGTACAAAAAAGCAATTGAATTAGGAGCAAAGCCAGTAACTCCACAGAGGATAGAAGAGGTTTTATCTCTTATAAAAAGGAGAGACATTTATTTCTTTGTTGCTCCTAAAAAGATGGGCGAGGATTACATAAAAAAGTATAACTTTGAATACAAGATTATTGGAGAAGTAGGAAGAGAAACAACTGCTGAAGATACAAAAAGAATAGCAAAAGAAATGCTTAAAAAAGGGATTAAACTCCTTATTTTTGTTGGTGGCGATGGAACTGCAAGAGATATATGCGATGCAATAGACTTAAAAATTCCTGTTGTAGCAATACCTTCTGGTGTTAAAATGTTCAGTCCTGTGTTTGCTGTGTCTGCTCATGCTGCCGCGGAGATGATTAATTCCTTAAAAAATCAATTTATTGAAAAGGAAGTTCTGGATATAGATGAAGATGCATTTAGAGAAAATAGATTGGCCGCAAAGTTATATGGTTATCTAAAAGTTCCAGAAATTAAATCACTTCTTCAGAAGGGAAAAGAAGCATCAAACGTAAGCAAAACTGCTGAAGAAGAAAAAAAGGAAATTGCGGATTATATTTTTAAAAATATGGAAAATGATACCCTTTACATTTTGGGTCCTGGGACTACAGTAAAGGCTATTACAGATAGAATTGGGGTTGAAAAAACATTGTTGGGCATAGATGCAGTTTATAACAAAAAATTAGTTGGAAAAGATTTAAATGAAAGAGAGATTTTAAAATTAATTAATAAATACAAAAAAGCAAAAATTATTGTTACGCCAATAGGCGGGAATGGATTTATATTTGGAAGAGGAAGCAAACAGATTACCCCAGAAGTTTTAAAAATTGTAAAGAAAGATAATATAATTATCGTAGGAACTCCAGATAAAGTTAGTAAATTGGAATGCCTCAGGGTTGATACAGGAAATGTAGCTGTAGATAAAATGTTGAGTGGATATATTAAAATAATCACTGGATATAATGAAGAAACAATCATGGAGGTAAGATATGATTAGGTTAAATATGAACGAAAACCCTTATCTGCCTCCAGAAGATGTAATTAAAGCGGCAAATAAAGGATTGGAGGAGATAAACAGATATGCAGATATACAGGACATGGAAAAGTTAAGAGAGAGCATAGGAGCATACAACAATATTTCTTCAGAAAGAATTATTGTTGCTCCTGGCTCAGATTTCCTTCTAAAAGAAGTAATTGAGATATTTTCTAACAATAGAAAAATAATTATGGTAAATCCATCATTTTTTCCAGCACTTGAATGCGCAAAGGGGCATGCGAGAAAGTTAGTAAAAATACAGCTTACGCCTAAATTCAAGTTAAATTTGGATATGGTTTTGAATGAGATAAATGAGCCAACTCTTTTAATAATCGATAATCCCAACAATCCAACAGGCTCTTTTCTTTTAAATGAAAAAATGGTTAGAGAAATCCTTGCTAATGAGAATGCATTACTTTTAGTTGATGAGGCATATTATGAATTCTGTGGGCAGACTTTTTTAAATTTAGTTGAGGAATGCCAAAATTTAGTAATAACGAGGAGTATGGATAAAGCATTTTCTCTTGCAGGTCTTAGGATAGGCTATCTTATTGGAGGAAATGCATTCATTAAAAAATTCTCTGGTTTTCAGACTTTTCTGCCACGTCCATCAATATATGCAGCTATGGAAGCCTTAAAAAATACAGATTACATGAAGGAAAACATTAAAAAAATTGTAAAAGAAAGGAAGAGAATGAAAAAAGAATTGGAGGAAATTGGGTGCGCGGTTTTTCCAAGTAATACAAACTTTCTTTTAATCAAAAGTGATATACCAGACTTGGCCGAAGAATTAAAAGAACATGGCATATTAATTAAAGATTTATCTTATAATTGGTTAAGTGGCTTTTATAGGGTATCTATTGGATTGCCAAAAGAAAATAATTTATTTCTATCTATGATGAGAGAAATTTATCAGAAATATG
>CAZYCK010000026.1:0-9444 GCA_964646055.1 uncultured Thermoplasmatales archaeon
AATTTTTTCTTTATTTTTTACTATTTTTAAGTAATCAAAAATAAAAATCTTTTTCACTTTTTTTAAGGATGTTGTTTATTGCCTCCTTCAATGCTTCTTCAATTTTTTTCTTTGCTTCTTTTCTTGGGCTTCCTACAAGATTTTTTTTCACAATGCTTTTTATATAATCAACAGTTTCGAGAGCAACATCTGATTCAAGCATATCCATTTCAAGTTCCCATAGCAACTCGTCTATTTTTTTATCACTCAGTCCAAATATTTTATTCTCTTTTTCTTCTTCAGCCTTATCTTCTATTTTTTTTATCTTTTTTTTAAGAAACTTGAACATTCTTATCCTTGAGTCTTTTTGTTATTTCATCCATCTTCTCTTTTATATCTCTTGCAGTTTTTACCAATGCTTCCTCATTTTTCTTTAGCTCTTCAATCCTTTTATTTACAAAATCTATTGCTTGATTTGCTTTCTTCTCCATAAAAACTTTTCCTCCGACTTTTGTAATAACTTTTTTTGTGTCTTTTATTGAAGCATATAAAAAAACATTTCCTCCAATTGGCATCAAGGTATCTCTTCCATTTTCAAATTTCTGCATTTCAATAAGCGTATCAGCCGTCATTTCATATTCCTTTATCAATCCCTCTATGATTTCAACTTGAGCATATATATCTTCTATCTGCTCTTGGTGGCGGCGGAGCATATAAATATCTTTTTCAACTTCTTCGCTCATTCTTCCACCTTTTCAATCATATATTTTACCATATCATCCTGAATTTCTTCTTTGTCAATCTCTTTTATTTCTTTTATCTTTATCATTCTTCTTTTGACTCCATGCCTGCTTCCTATTGTTGAAAGTAGCCTTTCTACTGCTTCATTTTCATCATTTCCTATGACCTCCTTACTAAAAGGTTGCCACACCTTACCCATTAAAAAAACACCTTTTACTCTATACGCCTTCATTTTATCACCCCAAATTTAGAGCTTCCTCAATCCTCCCCATTTCTATCCCAGTTGTGTTCCTACTTGCAATTGCCCCATTTTCATTTGCTATTACTCCTGCTCCTACATAGGGCATTCCATGATTCACAGTTCCAACATTTGCCTCAACACCCATAACTTCTTCAACCATTTTTTTTTCCTCCTCTCTAATTTTTGGATGGCATAGCACGCCCCTATTTGTCGCCACCGCCGCCATCCCAACAGTATTTAATCTAGCAATTGTCGATTTCCTTGCCCTTACATCGAGAATTTTTTCTATTTTTTTCATTGTGTCTTCCTTTATAAGAGGATGAATTATTGCTCCGTAATCATTAGCCAATATGTTGTTTCCAGCAGCATTAAATCTATCGTCTATCACCATAATATCCCCCTTAAAATTTTTTTCTATTATCCTTAATTCTTCTTCACTTATAAAATCTGTTACTATAATCCCATTTGAATTCATTGCAATTAATGAGCCTGTTATTGTGCTTCCGCCAACAGTTATTTCAATTGCTTTGGTATGCAGAATTTTTTTTATTGCCATTTTTTCTTTTTCATTCAAAAAAGATGGAACAAAAGCAATCTCATTATTTGCCCTACAATACACGCCTATATGAGGATTACCATTGAAATCTAATCTATCAAGCATATTAGCACTATTTTTCCTCCTTTTCTTTAGCTTCTTTCTCAATCTCTTTTGCTTCTTCAGTTACTTCCTCAGCTTTTTCCTCTGGTTCCTCTTCTTTTTCTTCAACCTCTTTTTCTTCTTCTGGTGTTTCTTCAGTTACTTCTTCGCCTTCTTTTTCAGTCTTTTCTTCAACAACTTTCTTTTCCTCAGCTTTTTCTTTCTTCTTTTCCTCTATTTTAATTTCTGCTTCGGGAGTATATGCCCATATTTCTTCTTCTCTTTTTACAGCTTTAACTCTTATCTTACTTGGTATCTTTTTCAATCCTCTATCCCATACAGCTTCATTCAAGCTACTATCTATCCTAACATTTTCTATTTTTGTGTGTTTTGCAAGATAATCTTTTATTATTTTTATTGCCTTTCTCGCTTTCTTTGTTCTCGGAGCCATTTTCGCTTTCATTAACCTTATCGTATAAATTTTCTCTTCCATTCTATCATCTCTTTAGATTATTTCTTCTCCAATTTCTTCTCTTGGGATGCTGCATAAATCTCCTGCTTGTTTTTAAAACAATCCATGCTGGGACTCTTCTATTGCCTTTCATTGCTTTAAGCAATCTCTTTTTCCTTGCAATATGTTTATTTCTCGCCATCTTAAACCCTCCTTATTTTTATATCTCTTTTTTTAGGCATCAAATGCTTTATTAAAATTTTAAAATTTTCATCATTTAATTTCTCCCTAATCCTTCCCATTTGATATAATCTTATAATCTGGTTTTCAATATATTCTGCTTCATCCGGTTTAGCCATTCTTATTCTCTCGAGCCTACTCCTTGCCTCGGAATCCATCAGGTGTTTCAGCAGTGCTTTCTTTTGAGCATCTATAATCTGTTTTTCAGCCTGCCTTTGCTGTTCTTCTTCCATCTGTCTTTGCATCTGTTCCATCATTCTTCTCTTTATTTCCTCTGTATCACCCATATATTATCACATCTCTTTTGTTATATAAAATTTCCTATCTCTTTTGATACTTCATAAGCAGTGTTATCAACAAATGATTTTCCCTTGGATGTTATTTTTCTTCCTCTGCCCTCTACTTTTTCTACTAACCCTACGCTTTCCAGCTGTTGTAGAGCTTTTCTTATGATGGATCCGCTTCCTTTAACATGTTTATATGGTTTCACCTTTCTATCACGCCTGCCGCCATACATGTTCCTCAGCCTTGATATCCCTATTGGTCCTTTGATATATATTCGTCTCAATATGCTTGCTGCCCTAATATACCACCAATCTCCATTTTCAGGCGGTCTTTCTTTATGTATTCCTGTTTTAACCCATTTTGACCACTCGGGCGGCTCTATCTTAAATTCATTTTTAAGTTTATCAGCCAGTTTTTTTATTATTGGCTCAGCTGGAACGTCATATGCAGTAGTCATCGCAACCCAATACAAAAGTTATATATAAAAATAATTCTCCTGCCAGTAGTTCCGAAAGTGCATGAAAATACTGAATTAATGCAATCATTTGTAACTGATGGTGATTTTAATGCTAATCTACATGGCTTGCTTATATTATCAATCTTGTAAATAAAATTGTATCATGCAAAGCATCAATAAAAAACCATATAAGAAGGAATGAAAGGCATAATGTAGCAAATTTATTTGCCGTCTTTCCAATTTTATTTGGCAAATATTTGAAAATGACATAATATGTTGAAATCCATAAGATAAGGGCATATGACACAAACAGATATGGGTTTATTTTAACCATGTTATATGCTATTGGATTTGCTTCTTTTCCTCCAAATGAAAGAAGGCAGAAAGTTAGAATTATAGATATGGCATTTAATGTAATCAAAATTGCAAATAATGTTTTATTCAATTCGAGATTTTTCATAGCCTCAAAATTATAAAAACAACATAGCTTAAATTTTTCCATCTAAGGAGCTATGTTTCTATTTCATGAATGCTCTCTTCCATTCCTTTGATGGGACTATCGTTTCTTTTATTGTTCTTGGATTCATCCATCTCAATAAATTGAGCCATGAGCCCGCTTTATCATTTGTGCCTGAATGGCGAGCGCCGCCGAATGGCTGCCTTGCAACGATTGCTCCTGTTGGCTTATCATTTATATAAAAGTTGCCAGCTGTATATCTTAAAATTTTTTCAGCTTTTTGAATTGCTTCCCTATCTCTTGCAAATATTGCTCCTGTTAGTCCATAAGGAGTTGAGCTGTTGCATAAATTAAGCGTTTCTTCATATTTCTCATCTTCATAAACATATATAGTTACAACTGGACCAAAAATTTCTTCTTTCATTAATTTGCTCTCTGCATTTTTCGATAATATTACAGTAGGTTCAACAAACCATCCAAAGCTGCCCTCATAATTTCCGCCATATATTATCTCATATTCATCACTATTTTTTGCGTATTCAATATAAGAAACTATTTTTTTGAATGCTTCTTCACTTATTACAGCTCCCATGAAATTGTTAAAGTCATCAATGCTTCCATATCTAACTTTTGGCAATTCTTCGATTATTTTTTTCTTTACCTCCTCCCACTTACTCCTTGGAATATAAACTCTTGAAACAGCAGAACATTTCTGGCCTTGGCTTTCAAACGCTCCTCTTATTATATTTGCAACAATTTCATCAACATCAGCAGAATTATGAACAAATATGAAATCTTTTCCTCCTGTTTCTCCAACAATTCGAGGGAAATTTTTGTAACCTTCAACATTGCTTCCTATCTTTTTCCATAATTTAATGAGTGTTTCATAACTTCCAGTAAAATGCAATCCCGCAAAGTAAGGATGATTTATGACAACATCAGCATACTTAGATGAAAATGGAACGAAATTTATGACTCCAGGAGGCAAACCAGCAAGCATTAAAATCTTCATTATGTAATAGTTTGCGAATATTACCGCTCTTGAAGGTTTCCATAAGACCACATTTCCAACCATTGCTGGAGCAGTTGGAAGATTCCCACCTATTGAATAAAAATTAAATGGAGGAACTGCAAGAATGAAGCCTTCAAGAGGGCGCCAGTCAAATCTATTTATTTCCCCTTCTGCTTGATTCGGCTGTTGTTTATATATAGAAAGAGCATAATATGCATTAAATCTCCAGAAATCAACGAGTTCTGCCAAATCAATTTCTGCCTCAAAAGGTGTTTTTGACTGATTCATCATTATAGCAGCAATATTTTCAATCCTATATTTTCCAGCAAGTAAGTCTGCAGCCTTTCTGAATATTGTAAGACGATGATATGGATCCATATCAGACCATTTTTCCCATGCCTTCAAAGAAGATTCAATAGCTTCTTTTAGCTCCTCTTCTCGAGCCAAACTTGCCTTTGCAAGAACTATGCTATGATTATGAGGGGCTTTGACTTCAAAAATTTCATCTGTTTTGACTTCCTTTCCATTTATAATCAATGGAATCTCTTCTGTTTTATTTTTCATTTCTTCAATTTTTTTTAGCAATTCTTCTCTCTCCCTGCTACCAGAAGAATAACTCAATATTTTATCCATCTCATTTTTTGGTTCTTCAATATTCCACATCATGACAGCTTATTGAATTTTTTTATTTAAGCTTTTTTCTCAACGCTTGCAATGCCAATACAAAAAATTTAAAAAAATGTGGGGCATATTCTTTTTACCCGGCGTAGCTCAGACTGGTAGAGCGGCGGACTGTAGTTGCATAAATCGGGCAAAAACCCGCCGCCGCAGACATCCGCATGTCCCCGGTTCGAATCCGGGCGCCGGGATTTTTATGGCACGAGTCTTTTTCTATCTCTTGGAAATAAAATGCATTCTCTTATATTTTTTAAATTTAAAAATCTCATGAGAAAACGCTCTATTCCATAGCCAAAGCCACCGTGGGGAGGCATTCCATAACGAAATGCGTTCAGATATTCTTTAAAATTTTTTGTGTTTATTCCAAGCTCTTCCATTCTTTTTACAAGCATTTCATAATCATGTATACGCTGGGCTCCTGATGAAATTTCCATTCCATTAAATTCTAAATCAAAGGCTCTTGCATATTTTCCATCTGGCATTGCATAAAATGGTTTTGTTTTGAGAGGAAAGTTTCTTATGAAATATATTTTTTCATCCACATTTTTAGAAAGTAAATTTTCTTCATCTGTTCCAATGTCATCACCCCATTTAAAATCCATTTCTTTTTGCAGGATTTCCACAACTTCATCATATTTTATTCTTTTATATGGTAAAGATGGCATATCCGGCGAGGCATGAAGCAAATCAAGTTGTTTTGAATTTTCATCCAATATTCTTTCAACAGCATAATCTGTCATTTCTTCAGCAATTTTCATAACATCTTCTTCATTTTCAATAAAAGCCATTTCTATATCTATAGCAGTTGATTCATTTAAATGCCGGCTCGTATCATGCTCTTCGGCTCTAAAATACCATGCAATTTCATAAACTTTATCAAAGCCAGTAGCCATCAACATCTGTTTATAAAGTTGGGGAGATTGAACAAGATATGCTGGTTTTCCAAAATAATCTATTTTGAAAACTTCAGTTCCTCCTTCAGATGACATTGCCGTTATTTTGGGAGTATGAACTTTCAAAAAACCTTTTTTCTCAAGATATTCAGAAGCATATTTTATGAATGCATCTCTTATCTCAAATATTGCTTTATTTTCATCTTTCCTTAAATCAATTATCCTATTGTCAAGCCTGGTATCAAAATCAACATTCACTTTATCCACCACGCCCATGGGAAGAGGCGTCGCCGCCATTGATAAAATTTTCATTTTATCCAATAAAAGTTCCCATCCATTGATTACCTTCTCATTTTTCTGGCATTTTCCTTCTGCCATTATCACACTTTCTCTTGTTAATGAAACAAATTTTTTGAATAACTGCTCATCATTTTTTTTAATTGCAGTAATTTGCATTCTTCCATATTTATCTCTAAGAACTGCAAATGCTATTCCACCAAGGTTACGGATATCTTCAACCCATCCTGTAATGGCAATATTTTTTCCATAATCTTTTTCTCCAATTTCTTTGCTGTAATGACTGCGAAGCATATTCATGATAGCTGGCTATGTTATATTTTTTGTGGAAAATTGTTTTATTCTTTTATCTTTTTAACCTTTTTTATGGATACAAAAGATATTATTGCAATTGATATTATTATTGCTATTATTCCAGTTATTGCAGTAGTTTTATCCTTTTCTTTTGCCATTTCTTTTTCAAATGTCTGTGCATCCATACCAAATATGCTTCCTCCAGAACTGAAAAAAACTTTTCCGTTTAAAGCAACAGCATTTGAAAGAATAGGTGTTGTTATATAATTGTACAGCCCTTCCATTTCATAAGAAGGAGCGAAACTCCATACTGCCTTGCCATTACTTTTATTCACAGCATAGAAACGACCATCGTCACTTCCAAAGAAAACGTAGTTGCCATAAACAGCAATGTTGCCATGAATGGAAGCATTACTGCTATAAGTCCATTTTAGCTTGCCATCTTTATCCAGGCAATATAAATTTCCATCCAAAGAAGGAAAATATATATCATTTTTTATTATTGCTTTTTCTACTGCCCACCCTGCCGTATATTTCCACTGCAATTTGCCATCTTTATCCAGGCAATATAAATTTCCATCTAATGATGATGTATAGATATTATTTTTAATGCTTATTCCTGTTATCGGCAAATTTGCTTTAAATTCCCATTTTATATTTCCATTATAACAATAAATGCTGTTATTATGGGAAAAATAAAGGTTGCCATTATCGTATGCAACATTATTTGCACTCATATTTATTATTTTTTTATCATTGCAATAAATGCCATCATCAGACGCAATGTATATATTTTTTCCAATACTTATGGCGTTGCCGCCGTGCCCTTGCCATTCAACTTTGCCTTCATTTATAGCATAGCTTGCATTATCTGTAAGGACATAAATTTCTTTTCCTCCTTCTATCTCATTTATGATATCATCAAAATCTTTTCGCCAGAGCATGCTCCCATTTTCATTGAATTCATATAAGGTATTCCCAACTGCAGCATACAAATTTTTTTGGCTGATGGCAAGTTTTGCATAATCATAATTATTATTGCTTTCATTGCTATTGAATTTATAACTCCATAATGGCTGGGCATTTGTTCCTTTATTGTCATTTCCTTTTTCGTAATTTGGTTTAAAATTGTATGGCGTAGCGTAAATTTTTACCCAGCCTGCCGGAGGAACATCTCTAACTCCTTTCAATTTGGTTAATGAAGATGTATTCCATACATAATTAGGGTTTCCATAGAATCCCCATAATGCATTTTGTTTTATTAAATTTCCGTCAGTTATTTCTATATATGTTGTAAAATCAGAAATTGGAGGAGTTGATAAAATTTTTTTAACAACATCTGCATCTATCCTTCCATAAAATTTCTTTCCCAATTCTTCATATTTTATGTCTCTATCGCTTGGTGTATAAAAGAATGTGTAATATTGATAACCATTTGCATTAAGTAATAGATGAGCAAGTCTGAATAAAGGAGCTTTTAAAGATTCATAGCCCAAAATTTCTCTCCTTACTCTAAAATTGAAGGGGTTGTTTGCACTCCATAGAAATCCATTTTTTGTTCTTTCAACAGCATAATTGTATAAACCAAATTCAAGCAATGCAATTTCTTTCGCCCTTGCATCTGCTATAAGCCATTGAGCATTCATAACTCCTGTATTGTCCTTAAGCAGGTAAGCAATAACGTCATCTATACTATTTCCATATTGGATTGCCATTCTTGTTCTTATGGCAAGAGGCAGCCCTTTTAATTTATAATAGCCTTGAATAAAAGTTGTTTCAATCATTGCCAATCCAACATCATTCTGCCAATAATCCTCATCGCTCCATATATAGCCTGGGGAGGTAGCAATAATGACACGGTGTCCTTTATCTGGCAATATATCCAAAATAACATTCCATCTCTGGGCAATATAATATGTATACCACCACCCGCCGCACCACACAGCGTCGCTTATAACAATGTTTCCATCTTTGGTAGCATTTCCTACAGCAGCAAATCCATTACAATGTTGGCTAGGGCTGAAATCAAAGTAAAATTCATTTTCTTTTCCTTGGAGAATTGGAAATATTTTAGCTATGCCATGAAATATATCCCTTGCAATGTGAATTCTTTTAACCGGATTTGTTAAAATTGTCATCAATTCATACATTTCATTTAGTGTCAAAATATCTTCATAAGTAACGTCATTTCCATAAAATTTTTCTCCCCTTGCTTTAACTCCATCTGCAATACCTTTTATCTCCTCCCTATACTCTTCTGGATAATATGGCCAGAAAATTTTCATTGCTTTTGTTCTACATGAATTCCACCATGCCTGAGATAGCTTTTCATATTGAGAAGAATTGATATCTGTTGGTAAATATTTTATTATTATGGGGCAATTATGTATAATATTGCTCCACCTATACATCATATCAATTATTTCTGCATAAAGAAGGTAACCATGCTGATAGCCTCTTTCATAAGGAGAGCCTTCGATATGCACATAAATATAACCTTGTATATTATAACGGCATGCATTTTTATAAACGCTGTTTCCTTCTATATGAATGTTGTAATTAATTGGTGTTATTAAAAGGAGAATTATTGCAATCGGAATAAACTTCATATTAATGCATACAAAAAGGATTAAAAAAACTATCTTTTGTGCTGTAATAAATAATTATTGTATTTATCACTTACCTTTCAAAAATTCTTCAAGCCTTCATTCATTTTTTCCAGTCCTTTCCAATTTCTTTTTTCTACTATTTTATTTCTCTCCACTTGCTTATAGCCTTTTTA
>CAZYCK010000027.1:0-9389 GCA_964646055.1 uncultured Thermoplasmatales archaeon
GCCATACATATATAACGCCATCTTTTGCAAGAAAAAGTATTGGAAGCAATATTGAAATAATTTCTTTTCCATCAAAAATTTCTTTCAATGGAACGGCTCTTCCATTAAGCTTACTTATCTTTTCCATAACTATTTTTATTTCTTTCTCAAGATTTTCTTTATGTGTGGTTTCTGTTATTGAAGCAGGAGTTATTATTTTTTTCATCACCTTCTTTTTATTTTTTTCAGAAATTTCTTCTTTCGCTTCTTCAAATGCATTTATCAATTCAATTAACGTAACTTTTCTTTTGCTAATCCTCCTTATTTTTGGTTTCAAAGGAATTTCATTTTCAATAACTTTCTGAGTGTATATAAATGCATTATCATCTCCATACCATTCTGGTATTTCCTCCATATAAACTTCTTCTTTTGTTTCCATATTTTTTATTATCTCCTCACTCTGCATTCTCAATATTTTCCATGCAAGAAGCAAAATTTTTCCAGCAACAACCAAATTTATTTTTTTATTTTTGACTTTCTCCATATATAAATTTGAAAAAGTTGCTAAATCAATATCCCATGGATTGATATGTTTTTCCAAAACAAGTTCAAATATAGTTGCTATGGCTCTGTCAAGGCTATCTTTTATAAAAGTTTTATTTTCAATTATGTCAATATATTTCTGAATATTCTCTTTTTTGTATAATTTTTCCTCTCCAGCCAATATATGCTGGATAATTTCTTCTCTCATTTTACCTCCACAACTTTTTCAATCTCCTTTAGATTGATATTTCCTATAACTGTTGAAACACCATCGCTTATCGTAACACCATAAATGTGATTTGCCTGCATAAGAGTTGTTCTTCTCAATGAAACAACAATAAACTGAGCTTTTGGAACATTTTCAGCAACCATTTTCGCAACCTTGCCTGCATTCTTCTCATCTAAAAACATATCAACTTCATCAAGAACATAGAATGGCGATGGATTATAAGCCTGTATAGAAAATATGAAAGCAAGGGAAGCAATACTTTTCTCCCCACCTGATAAAGCATTTAAATGCAATGCTCTCTTGCCTTCTGGCCTAACCCTGATTGTAAGACCGCCTTCAAAAGGATTTTCTTCATTTTCGAGCAAAAGCTCGCCGTCGCCGCCGCCCGCCAGCTTTGCATAAATTTGCTTATAGTTCTCCTTTACCTTATTAAAAACATCATAAAATGCTCTTTTCTTTTTCTTTTTTATTTCTTCTTCAAGTTTTATCAAATTTTTTCTTTGATTTGTTAGCTTTTCCATATCCTCTTCAAATTTTTTCCTCCTTTCATCCTGCCTTTCATATTCTTCAAGAGCAAGCATATTTACTGGTTGCATTGCATTTAGTTTTTCTTCCATTTGTTTTATTTTTTCCTTTATTTCTTCAATAGATGGCAATGCATCTTTAAATTCGTATTTAATATCCATAACTTCTGCAAGAGCCATCTCTAATGTTGGTATTCTTGCTTTTGCCCTTGAAATTAAATCTATTGTTGTTTCAATTTTTGTTGAAATTCCATCTATCTTATTTTCCAATTCAACTATTTCTCTATAAATTTTATCTCTCTCAATATTCAATCCTTTCGCTTTACCAGTTATTTTTGTTTCGACTTCTTTCGTTGCCATAAGTTTATCTTTATTTTCATTGTATTTTTTCTTTTCATTTTCAAGCGTTGTTTTCATTTCTTCAATTTTATTTTTTTCTTCGAGCATACTTTCATTTAATTCATGCAGTTGATTTAAAACAATTTCTTTTTCTTTTTCAATTGTTTTTATTTTTGAATTTATTTCCATCTCTTCTTCCTGCAATTTCTCAAGCTTTTCTTTAATTTCCTGTATTTCATTCAAAACTTCTTTCTTAGCCATTTTCATTAATTTTTCTTCTTTTTCTTTCAAAATTTCAGCATTTTTTTCAATCGTTGTTTCAGCAATGTTAATTTTTTTATCTTGCTCATCTATGCTTTGATTAATTTCATCCATTGCCTGCTTTCTTTTTTCAAATTCTGCTGTTACAATTTTCAATCTACTTTCCGCTTCTTTTTTCCTTATTTGAAGCTTCTCAGAATTTTTATCTACAAGCAATGGCAATTTATTCAACTCATCTTCTATACCTGCTATTGAATCTTTTATTTCAATAATTTTTTTCGTCATTTCTTCCTGCTCAAAATTCGCTTCTCTAAGCCTTTTAGTTAAATCATTTATTTTGTTCCTGTCCATCATTCCAAATCTTGACCTTCTTGGCATACTACCCCCAGTTATTGCCCCACTTGCTTCAATTATCTCTCCATCCAAAGTAACAAGCCTGACTCCACCCATTAAATTACGAGCAGTATCCAAATTTTTTACAACAACGGTATCACCAAATACATACCAGAAGGCAGCATGATAACGAGCATCATATTTTACCAAATCAAGGGCAAAGCCAACAGCATTTTCATCTCTAACAGCAAGAATGGCTTTACCTCTCGGCTTCCCAGCCATTATCTTATTCAAAGGCAGAAATGTAGCTCTACCATAATTATTTTTCTTTAAGTAATCGATACATTTTGCAGCTGTGCCATCATTTTCAACAACAATGGCTTCAATGCGCCGCCCAGCAGCAACCTCTATAGCCTTTGAATATTTTTCTTCAACTTTACCAAGCTCTGCAATGCTCCCATGAATTCCTTTTATCAAACCTTCATCTCTTGCTTCCAAGATTGCTTTAACAGCTTGTGAATATGAAGCCATGTCCTCACTCGTCCTCAATTTAGCTATCTCTCTCTGAAGACGTATTATCTCTTTATCGAGCTGTCTCATCCTTTCATTTATTTCTGCTTCTTTCTTTTTCAATTCAAAAAGATTTTTTTCAAGTTCTTCGCGCTTCCTTTTCCTTTCTTTTTCATTTTTTTTGATTGAACTTAATTCCTCATTTATTTCGTTCAATTCCGTTTCAAGAGCATTTTTATTTTCTATTGATTCATTAAACGCAGATTGCAATCCTTCTTTTTTCTGAATGAGCCTATCTTTTTCAAGTTTTAATTCATGCAATTTATCTTTTTCATTCTCAATTTCTTTTCTTAATTTTGCTATTTCTCTGCCCAAATTCATGGCTATTTCATCTGAATGCTGAAGATTTTTCTTCTTATTTTCTATTTCAGCTTTTAATTTATCAATTTCATTTTTTTTCTCTTGCCTTTCAGAATTCAGTTCATGCAATTTTTTATCATATAGTCTTGCCTCATTTTTTATTTTTTTAATTTTGCTCTCCATCTCCTTTATTTCTCCAGAAGCGGAGGCAATTTCCATATTGTAATAATTTATTTTTTCTTTTGATTTAATAACTTCTTCTTTTAATGAATCTATCTTAACTTTTATCTCATTCAATTCTTCTCCACCAATTTCTGCAAGTTTATCTTCTATTTCTTGATAAGCAAGGTTTTTCTGATTGTAAAAATCTTTTAATTTTTTAAGTTCATTCTCTAAATTTGTTTTGCTTTTTTCATATGATTCTATCTGCTTATTGACTTCATTTATTTCACTTTCTATTTCCATTTTTTTCTTATATGAAAGCATCGCCTTGCTTTTTTCCAACTCCTCCATCATTTTTTTATATTTAACCGCATCATCTCTTTCCTTCTTTAATTGCCTTATCTGCTTTTTTATCTCACCAAGTATGATGTCAATATGCTCCATGTTTCTTTCAACTTCTTCTCTTTCCTTCTCAGCTTTTTCAATCTCTGCATCAAAATCTGATATTCCTGCTATTTCATCTATTATCCTCCTTCTATTTATGCCACCCATTTCAACTATGGCAGTAACATCACCCTGCTGAACAATACTATTTTCAGAAATATTTGCTGACGAAAGCAAATTGATAAATTCATTCAATGATGCTCCTTTTCCATTTATATAGAAGTAACTATAATAATTGGATGGGTTGTTTGGTAAGGGTGCTTTCCTTATTTTTCTTGTAAGGATAATTTCTTCTCCTCCTGGCAAGCTGCCATCTGAGTTATCAAAAATTAAAGATACTTTGCAATAATCTGCGTCTCTATTACCTTTATAAATTAAATCTGTTAAACGCTCTGCTCTAACCATTTTCGGACTTCTAACTCCAAGAACAAATAAAATTGCGTCAATAATATTTGATTTCCCAGAACCATTTGGTCCTGTTATTGCAGTAAAACCCGGCAGAAAAGGTATCCTAACCCTGCTTCCAAATGACTTAAAGTTTTCCAGTCTTATTTCTTTCAGATACATCCCACCCCTATAACTAAAATTAATAACAGTATATAAACATAATGATTTGATTGTCGTTCAATTATTTCCTTTCATACTTTCCCATAAGCTCGGCTTTAGCAATTATATGTCCTTCCATTTCTTTAAGCAAGCTTTTTTTCTTAATCCCAGGCTCAATATTTAGTTTTTTATCTATAGCATATATTTTAAAATAATATCGATGAGGCTTGCCGCCCGGCGGGCATGGGCCTCCATATCCAATCCGCCCCCAACTATTTTTTCCCTGTTTTTCTCCTTCTTCAAGAATTTCTTCTGTTGGAATAGCCTCTGGCAATCCGCTTTTTTCTGGAGATATTCCATATATAATCCAATGAATCCATGTCATTAATGGGGCATCAGGGTCGTCGCATATAATGGCAATTTCTTCTGTTTCTGCTGGCAAGCCACTCCATTTTAGTGGTGGTGAAATATCGTCTCCCTGACATGTGTATTTCCTTGGTATTTCCTCTCCATTTCTAAATGCAGGGCTTTCAATTTTAAATGCCATATTACTTATATCCAACGTTTTAAAAAAATTTTGCTATAATAAGATTTGTTGAAAAATTTGTAGAATTTAAATTCCACAAAATATAAAATGATTTTCTCCTTTTTTAGTGTGCATTGGGCTGATGTTGTAGCAGAAAAGTTGATAGAGAAGGGCAATAAGCATATATTAGCTACGGCAATAACCCCATCAGGACCAATCCATGTTGGAAATTTAAGAGAAGTAATAACAACTGAAGCAATCTATAGGGCATTGAAAGATAAAGGAGCTGAAGCAAAACTAATTTTTATAGCAGATACATTTGATCCATTAAGAAAAGTATACCCATTTTTGCCGAAAGAATATGAAAAATATGTTGGCATGCCAATATCAGATATACCATGCCCATGCGGGAAACACAAAAATTATGCAGAACATTTTCTTGAGCCATTCATAGAAGCAATGAATGAATTAGGAATAAATGCAGTAATATATAGAGCCCATGAAATATATAAAAAAGGGACTTACAATGAAGCTATAAAAACTGCTCTTGATAAAGCAAGCGAGATAAGAAAAATTTTGAATAGTATTTCAGGAAGAAATTTGCCAGAAAACTGGATACCTTTCAATATTAAATGCGAAAAATGTGGTAAATTGAATGGAGAAATATACAAATATGATTATCCCTACGCTTATTACAAATGCAAATGTGGTTATGAAGGCAAAGCAGATTTAAGGAGCGGAGGAATAGGAAAGTTACCATGGCGTGTTGATTGGCCTGCAAGATGGAAAATTTTTAACGTTACATTTGAAGCATTTGGAAAAGACCACGCTGCCAGCGGCGGCTCATGGGAAACAGGCAGAGAAATTTCCAGAAAAGTTTTTGGATATGAGCCACCCATGCCACTTGTTTATGAATTTATCCATTTAAAAGGCAAGGGGGCAATGCATGGTTCAACTGGATTGGCTGTAGCTGCTGATGAAATCATAAAGGCAATTTCTCCTGAAGTTTTACGCTTCTTATTTATGAAATATGAGCCATATCGCCATATAGAATTTGATCCTGGCATGGAACTGCTTGATTTGGCTGATGAGTATGATAGATATGAAAGAGCATATTTTGGAATCGAAGAAGGAAAAATTAAGGAAGTAAAGAGAGTATATGAATTGTCACAGCCTTACGGAATTAAGAACAATGTTTCAGCCATTATTCCATACCGTCATCTCGCAATAATTGCTCAAATTGCAAAAAATTTTGAAGAAGCAAAAAAAATAATAGAAAGAAGAATAAAAATTGAAAACGAAAAAAAATTGAAAGAAAGTTATAAAAAAATAATTTACTGGCTCAAAAATTATGCTCCTGAAGAAATAAAGTTTGAAGTAAAAAAAGAATTGCCGGAACTAAAACTGAGTGATGAAGAAAAAAATTTTTTGGAACTGCTGAATAAAAAATTTGAAAACATTGATTGGGATGCTGAAAAAATTCATTCAACAATACATGAAACCGCAAAAATCAGTAACATATCTCCAAAAAAAGCATTTCAATGCATATATAAAATTATCCTTGGAAAGAAAAATGGACCAAGAGCTGGCTACTTTCTGCAATCATTAGGAAAAGAATTTGTTATTAGAAGAGTAAATGATGCCATAAATTTAAATCATAAAGCTTAAGAATAGAAAAACGATTTTGTAAAGGTGATTGAATGGATATTATATCATTTATAGCAGGCTTAGTTGTGGGCATTGTCGCCGTTTCTGTAGCCGTGGAATTTGCATGGAGGAAAAGCATTCCAGAAAAAACATGTAAGGTGATAAAAAACTGGAGACTAAATGAATTAAAATCTCCAATGATAGCCGCAGAAAAAATACAGGTGGCGCCGCCGCCTGACGCCAAAGTTGTTGTTTCATCGCCTTCGCCAGCCATAAAAGGGGCGAGAGAGAATCCTGACGTTGTTGGAAATTTTGCGATTGGCTTGAATAAAGCATTTATATTTGCAGGAGAGATAAAAGAAGGACAGATTGCAATTGTTACTGCTGATGATGATATTATAAAATTTTTGAAAGAGCAATTCTATGAATTCTGGAGGAAGAAAGAGAAAGTTGTTTCCTATATCTCACCTCAAGGAAATGTTAAGATAAGAGGCGTTGTCAGAGCCGTATTTCCATATAGAGATGGTTATTTAATGCGAGTTTCTTATGAAAAAGGCGTTGTTGGCGTCATTCTGAATGAAAGAATGGATATTGAAGGAAGGAGAGTTGAAGTTGAAGGAGAAATGATAGAGCATCCTTTTATAAAGCCAACAAACATTACATTGCTGGATTAAATGAGCGTGCTGATAAAAGACTCAAAAATAATAACCCAAGATAAAAATAGGAGAGTAATTGAAGGAGATTTATACATTGAAAATGGAGAAATAATTGAAATTGGGAAAATATCAACAGAAGCAGATTTTGTAATAAAAAATAAAATTGTCATGCCTGGATTAATAAACATGCATACTCATTTGCCAATGGTTTTATTGCGTGGTTATGGGGATGATTTGCCTCTCGAAGAATGGCTTACCACCAGAATATGGCCTGCAGAAGCAAAATTGAAAAAGAGCCATATTTCTGCTGGAACAAAACTTGCTTTGTTGGAAATGGCATCAACAGGAACAACAACATGTAATGACATGTATTTCTTTGAAGATGTTATAGCCAATGAAGCAAAAAAATTTGGTATGCGTTGCTATGCTGGTTTTTCGCTGCTTGATTTTGATACTCCAGAAATGAAAAAGGAATTGTTGCTTCCTGAATGCGAAAAATTCATAAAGAGATGGAAAAAAGATGAATTTATAACACCTGTTATTGCACCCCATGCTACTTACACATGCTCTCCAGAAACTTTAGATAAAGCAAGAGAATTACAAAAAAAATATGATGCATTTGTCCATATACATTGCTCCGAAACAAGAAAGGAGGTTTATGATGTTTTGAAAAAATATGGAAAAAGACCCCCTGAACAGATAAAAGAACATGGGCTACTAAATAAAAAAACAATACTTGCCCACTGTGGATGGATAACCAAGCAGGAAGTAAAAGAAATTGCTCTCGCCGGCTCCTGCGTCGCCCATAATCCTGTCAGCAATATGAAACTGGCGACAGGCGGTTATACACCACTGCCCGAGCTATTTGATGCAAATGCATGCGTTTCGCTTGGCACAGATGGGGCGGCGAGCAATAACAAGCTTGATATGTTTGAAACTATGAAATTCGCTGCTTTAATACACAAACATCATAGATGGAACCCAAGCATTGTTACAGCTCAACAAGCATTAGATATGGCTACAATAAATGCTGCAAAATTTTTGGGGCTAAATGCAGGGAGCATTGAAGAAGGAAAAAAAGCAGACATTATAACAATTGATGTAAAAAGCCCAAATTTAATACCAAGCCATAACATTATTTCTCATATTGTTTATGCTGCATCTGGGTTCAATGTTGATAATGTTATAATAAATGGAAAAATGATAATGCATGATAGAAAATTTATTGGCATTGATATAGAAAAAGTTTATGATGAAGTAGAAAAAGCAAAAAATGAGCTAACTGGCTAGTTTTTATTTTAGCTCATGCACAATTTTTTCAATAAATTCATCTATGTTATGTAGAGGAACAATAGCCCCCATAACATCTTTTTTCCCTCCTGCTATGTAACCCATTGCTTTTGCTTTTTCTATAAGGAATGATACATTATTTCCTCTAACATACAATTGTGCCTTATTAGGAAAATATGATCTATTTACAATAATAACATATTTTTCTTTTGAAGAAAGTTTTCTTGCTACAGTTGATATTATGTTATATTTTGAATTTATCTCTTTGATTAGAATATCCCCTTTTTTTATTTCATCAGCATTTATTGCATTCTCAATTTCTCTTTCAATTATTTTCATGTTTTCGTGCCATTTTTTATTGTTTAGGATATAACTTGCAACATCTCCATTTTTTGCAAGTTCAATGGCAGCTTTTTCCACTCCTTTTTTATCTCCTATCTTATAATTCGAATCAATTAGATATGCCATTTCATGCAATTCTTCAAATTTTAGGTTGTTTGCGTCCATAAATTTTTCAAGTTTTTTATAAAATCTTATCTTCTTCAATTTTTCTTCCCAATCTCCAACTGCTCCAAGAAATGCAAGAAGATTGCCCTCTCTTCCAATATATTCATTCACAATCCATGACGCGGAGGGATAATCTTCCTCACTCTTTCCATCTAAAATTGGATTTATATATATTGCTTCATCAATTTTTTTTGTTAAGTGATGGTCAATGATTGTCACATTTGCAAATTCAATGAGTTTTTTCAAACTATCTTCATTCAAAGCAAAATCCACGATATATATTTCTTTATATTTGCTTGATTTTTTTATCTCCTCTTCTGTTAAGAAATAATTTCCTATTTCTGGAGTTATGTTATCCATATTGTCCTCTTTATTTAATAAAAGAGCTGCAGATGCTATACCATCCGTATCCCAGTGATGTATTAATAGCTTCATCTGCCATTGTAATTGAAATTGCCATAAAAACATTTTCTTGATTTTACAAAAAGATATAAGTTAGAAAAGGATATAATTTTGATAAAATGGATCCATTC
>CAZYCK010000028.1:0-9277 GCA_964646055.1 uncultured Thermoplasmatales archaeon
GATGAAACACTTTCTTTTTTGAAAAGAAAGGGTTCTTTTGAAGAAAAAGGGCTCAGGCAAACTTCATTATCACCTTTTTATGAATATTATATGCTTCGTCATCATACAAAACAAGTTTTACAATCATTTCGCAGTCACAATTTTTTAAAAAATTTATTATTGCTTTTATTGCGATTTTGGCTGCTTCTTCCATTGGGTATCCATATATGCCCGTACTTATGGCTGGAAATGCAATGCTTTTTATCTTATGCTCAAATGCAAGTCTTAAACTATTAACATAGCAATCTTCAAGCAACTCTTTATCTTTCTTGCCACCACTATAAACAGGACCAACAGTATGGATTACATATTTAGCTAATTTATATCCTTTTGTTATTTTCGCCTCTCCTGTCTTGCATCCTCCGAGCTTCCTCGCCTCTTCCCATAATTGCTTGCCCGCTGCCCGATGGATGGCGCCGCTCACCCCGCCGCCTGGCGAAAGGCGTGGATTTGCAGCATTCACAACAGCTTCGCAATCCTGCTTTGTTATATCTCCTTTGACAATTTCAAAAATTGATTTGCCTATCTGAAATTTCATAAATAAAAAACAAGGGATAAATATAATTATGCTCTTATTATCATGCAAAAACCAAAAATAATTGTAGATACAAGAGAAGTTTTTTCGGGTTTGCCAAACATTCTTTCTTCAAAAGCTGATGTTGAAATAAAACAACTTCCAGTTGGAGATTATATATTGAGCGAGCGACTTGCAGTTGAAAGAAAGAGAGCAGATGATTTCATTGGATCAATAATAAGAAAGAGGCTTTTTGACCAAGCTAAACGGTTAAAAGATGCCTATGAATTGGCAATGGTTATTATAGAGGATAGAGGCCTATTTTCTAGAAATATTGACAGGCGTGCGATATATGGAGCCATAGCATGTTTGTTGCTTGATTACAACATTACAGTTGTAAGAACCTATGGTATTGAAGAAACAGCAAACTTGCTTTTTGCTCTTGCATCGAGAGAGCAATTCAAGAAGAAGAAAGAAATTTCATTGAGAGGAAAAAAGCCAAATATGAATTTGCGTGAAAAACAGCAGTTTATTGTTGAAGGCTTACCAAATGTATCTGCAATACTTGCAAAAAGGTTGCTCAATCACCTTGGTTCAGTAAAAAATGTAATGAATGCAACCATAGATGATTTAAAAGAAGTGGAAGGAATAGGGGATAAAAAGGCGGAAGCAATAAGAGAAGTTATAGAAACAAAATGGGAAAAGGAATTAGTTAGCTAAACTAATCTTTATAGCTATTTTAATTCCTTCAACCATATCATCAAATTTCATACCATATTTAGTCTGATTTGATAAAGGAGGAAGATGTATAAAATCATCTTTTATTTGGAGTTTATTTTTATTTATATAATTTAACGTGCTATAAAAAACATAGTTGCAGGAATATGTTCCAGCAAAAAATGAAGGCATGGCAACAATTCCATTTTTTCTCATCTCTCCCACAATTTTTATTACTGGAAATGGAGAAAATTGTATGAAATTACCATCCTCTATTTTACTGCATCTCCATTCATTGCATTTTAAATTTATTGCAATTTTTTCTACATGTATTGAATCAGCCATTCCATTTAAGCCAAGATTTATTATAATTCTTGGCTTGTAAATATTTATAGATTCTTTTATCATATTGAAAGATTTATTGAAATCAACTGGTAGCACCAATCCAATTATTCTTGCATTTTCTATTTGCTTTCCATTTAATTCCATTGCAACCATTTGAGAAGGATTTATTTTCCATTTGCCAAAAGGCTCAAATCCTGTAATTAAAACTGTAACATTGTTAGAAGGCATTGCAATAGGTAAAAAATATATACTAACCATGACAAATGCCACAGCTATTTTATCTATTTTCATAATTGATATAACAAAAAATGAATAAAATTGTTTGTAAGCTGTAGAGTAAAAACAGACGCTAATATCTCAGATAAATTTATATTAATTTGTATCTTATATTTTTATGGAAGCTCTTTCACCGATGGAAAAGAAATTACTACTGGAACTTAAAAAACATGGAGGAGAGGCAAAACCAGAAGAAATTGACATGGAATTGGTAAAAATCATGAATGCCGCCTCATGGCTTCAATCAAAAAAAATGGTTGGAGTAAAAGAGAAGCTCATCAAAGAATATGAACTTACGGAAGAAGGCAAAAAATTTCTTAAAGATGGTCTTCCAGAAAAAAAATTGTTATCGATGGATAATGTAGCCATAGATGAAATTGAGGAAAAATTTGGTAAAAAAGATGCAAAAATAATGATAGGATGGGCATTGAATAAGAAATGGTGCAATATTTTAAAAAAAGGAGAAAAAAAATATATCATAATTACCAATGAAGGAAAAAATGTAGCTAGCTACCCAGAAGAAGAAGCATTGAAAAAAATTTCTGATAGCGACTTTTCAATAGATGAAAAAATAGCGTCTATTTTAAAAAAGAGGAGAGCAATAAAAGAAAGAGAAAGGATATCAAGGAGTATATATCTCACGCCATTAGGGCAAGATGTTGTAAAAAAAGGAATAGAAATTGAAGAAGAAATATCGCAGCTTACTCCTGAGATAATAAGGAGTAGCGAATGGAAAAATAAAAAATTCAGAAGATATGATGTAAAAGCTTTCGCTCCTTCTATATATGCAGCAAAGAGACATCCTTTAAATCAATTAATAGAAAAAATAAGAAGAATATTTGCAGATATGGGATTTAAAGAAATAAAAGGTGGTTATGTTGAATCTGCTTTCTGGAACATGGATGTTTTGTTCATTCCTCAAGACCATCCAGCAAGAGATATGCAGGACACATTTTATTGTAAAAATCCAGAAATAATTGAAGTGGATGAAAATTTATTAAATAAAATAGCAAAAGTTCATGAAAATGGAATAGATGGATCAAAAGGCTGGGGCTATTCTTTTGATAAAAATAAAGCAAAAAAAGCTTTGCTACGTACCCATACAACAGTTAATACAATAAGGTATCTTGCAAATCACAAAAAACCACCTGCTAAAGTTTTTTCCATTGAAAGAGTTTTTAGGAGAGAAAATATTGACACGACACATCTACCAGAGTTTCATCAGATAGAAGGAATAGTTTATGAAAAAGACGGAAATTTCAGCATGCTGAAGGGAATACTAAAAGAATTTTATGGAAGAATGGGGTTTAAAGAAATAAGGTATAGACCTGCATATTTTCCTTACACTGAGCCATCGATGGAAATTGAAGTGCAATGGCATGGGAAATGGATTGAACTCGGCGGCTCAGGAATTTTCCGACCAGAAGTAACCAAACCATTTGGAATAGAAGAGCCAGTTCTTGCATGGGGTCTTGGCTTGGAAAGGATGGCAATGATTTTATTAAGATTGGATGACATAAGGAAACTTTATTTCAGTGATATAAAGTGGCTTCAAACATTGCCACTGCTATAATTTTTTCTTAAATATTGCAATAAATCTGTTCTTGTTACAATACCTTTTATTTTTTTATCTCCTCCAACAATTGGCAAACACCCGATTTCTTTTTCCATCATTATTTTAGCTGCTTCTTCTATAGTCAAATTTTCTCTTGCAGTTATAACAGATGTTGTCATCACATCCTTTACAAGCAACATTTTGAGGCGGTGCTGCTGCCTGCCGAGAGAAAACTTTCTCTTTAAATTTGCCAAAGAAAATGCAATTTCTTTATCAGATATTATTCCGACAACTCTGCCGTCTTCAACAACCGGTAACCTTGCAATATCATTTTCCATCATAAGGCGACGAGCATGAACGACGCGGTCTTCTGGCTTCACAGTTATAACAGGTGTTGTCATTATTTCTTTTATCGTATCTGTTCCTCTTATAAGGGGCAACAAATCAGCTTTTGTGACAACACCAACCACATTTCCATCAATCGTTACAGGGAGTATGGTCGGTCCTGGCAAGCCAACAGTAGCAAGTATTTCTTCCACATCAGTTTCTGGAGTTATTGGGTCAAATTTTTTTTCCATAACACTTGAAGCATGCAAACGAGAAGCAGGCACACCTCTGCTTCTTATACTTCCAAGCTTGTCGGCAATTTTATTATCTGTAACAATTCCAGCAAGTTTTCCGTCATCTACAACAGGCAGTTTTGTTATGTTATATCTTTCCATCAAATCCATAACGTGCCTAAGGTCATCATTCTTATTCACATAAATAACATCTTTTGCCATAATTTCTTTTACTTTCATTTCAAAACACCTTATTTTAAAGATTCAGCACATGACTCGCATAGGAGACGACCATTCACTTCTATCAGTCGGTCTGAAAGCATACCGCATTCTTCACATTTACCAGAATAATATTTTTTCTCTTTCCTATAAGATAGTCTATCTTTTGTTATCTCTGCCCATTCTTTAACAATATCGAGAAGCAATGGAGAAGACTGTAAAATATCCCTTTCTGTAACCATTCCAATAAGCTTTCCATCCTCAACAACTGGTAGCCTTCTTATTTTGTTTTTCCCCATCATCTTTACTGCTTCTTCTATATTTGCATCTGGACCTATAACAATAGGAGGAGAGCTCATTATTTCATCAACAGAAATTTTTGACGCATCCTTTTCTTCTGCAACTATTTTACGAAGAATATCACTTTCTGTTAAAACACCTATTGGATTACCATCTTCTGTTATTATAATGCTCCCAACTTTCTCGCTTTTCATTTCTTTTGTTGCATCTAATACACTCGCCTTTCTGTTTATTATAACAGGACTTTTATTCATTATGTCTCTTATGCAAATCTCTTCATCCATCATTTAGTATTATTGTGGTATTAAAAAAACTTTTCTCAAATGAATTTATATAAAGTTCAAAAATGTTACTTAACATCATAGAATGCATAGATTTTTATTTAAAAGACAATATCCATCTTATGTTAATTCCAAAAAAAATGTTTCTGACCAAAGGCGTTGGAAGACATAAGGATTACTTGCAATCATTTGAACTTGCTTTGAGAAATGCAGGCATACAGCATGCAAATATTGTTGAAGTTTCCAGCATCATACCTCCAAATTGTGAAATCATTTCTGCAGAAAAAGGAAAAAAATTTATTAAACCTGGCGAAATAACTTTCTGCGTTTTAGCAAAAAATTCTACAAATGAACCAAATCGATTGATAGCCGCAAGTGTTGGATTGGCTCTGCCAAAAGATAGGAGTAGTTATGGCTATTTATCTGAATATCACAGCTATGGTGAGTCTGCAAAAAAAGCTGGAGATTATGCAGAAGATTTGGCGGCAACAATGTTAGCGACGACGCTTGGCGTGGAATTTGATGCAACCAAGGCATGGGATGAAAAAAAACAAGTTTTTAGAATGAGTGGGAAGATTGTTAAAACAACAAGCATAACTCAGACAGCAAGAGGGGAGAAAAATGGGCTATGGACTACTGTTGTAGCTGCCGCCGTTTTCATAATGGAATAATGATTTTCGGCATGCCTTTATTATGAAATGGTAATGCAATAGCAGTTCCTTATGAGAAAGGAAATGAAAAAGATGTTTATATTAGTCTATGCAATTTTCATTTTATATTTTTTTTAACTTGCATAGCCATCAAAAATATTTTAAGCAATCTTACTATTGCCAATAGATATGCCAGAATACAATCCTAAAATGGAAGAAGAAATATTGCAATATTGGGACGAGCATGACATATTTAAGAAGAGTATTGAGAAAAGAAAGGATGGAAAAAAATTCATTTTTTTGGAGGGGCCGCCGACTGCCAACGGGCTGCCACATCCTGGTCATGTTTTGACAAGAACAATAAAAGATGTTATTTTAAGATATAAAACAATGAAGGGCTATTATGTAGAAAGGAGAGCAGGATGGGACACTCATGGCTTGCCGGTTGAAATTGAAGTTGAAAAAATGCTTGGAATAAAAAATAAACAGGAATTGGAAAAATATGGAATAGAAAAATTCAATGAAAAATGCAGAAAAAGCGTTTTCAAATATGAAGAAGCATGGAAAAAAATGACAAAGCGTGTAGGCTTCTGGATAGACATGGAAAATCCCTATATAACTTTAGATAACAAATATATTGAATCTGTATGGTGGTCGTTGAAGAAGGCATGGGAAAAAGGGTTGCTTTATCATGGTTATCGCGTTACACCATATTGCCCAAGATGCGGAACAACTCTTTCATCTCACGAAGTTGCTCAGGGATATAAAGAAGTGGAAGACCCAAGCATTTTTGTTAGATTTAAAGTGAAAGGAAAAGACGAATATTTCATAGCATGGACAACAACACCATGGACATTGATATCAAATGCTGCTCTTGCTGTTCATCCCGATGAATGGTATGTAAAAATAAAATATAATGGAAATATCTTCATACTTGCGGAGAAAAGGGCAAAAGAATTGATGAAAAATTATAGCATTATTGATAAATTTAGAGGAAAGGAGTTGGAAGGAATTGAATATGAACCATTGTATCAATATGTCAAGCCAGATAAAAAATGCTGGTATGTTGTCACCGCAAATTTTGTCACAATGGAAGAAGGAACTGGTATAGTCCATATTGCTCCTGCTTTTGGAGAAGATGATTATGAAGTCGGATTGAAATATGATTTGCCAATAATTCAGTTAGTTGATTTAAGAGGAAGATTTGTTAAAGAAGTTAAAAAATGGGCTGGTAAATTTGTAAAAGATGCTGATGAAGAAATAATAAATGATTTGAAAGAGCGTGGCTTACTCGAAGGGGTTCAAAAATATAAGCATCAATATCCTTTCTGCTGGAGATGTGACACTCCATTGCTATATTATGCAATTGAATCATGGTTTATAGGAATGTCAAAACTAAGGAAAGAGCTTGTAAAAAATAACGAAAAAGTTAATTGGTATCCAGAAAACATAAAATACGGAAGATTTGGTGAATTCATAAAAGAAGCAAGAGATTGGGCTTTATCAAGAAAAAGATATTGGGGGACACCTTTGCCAATATGGAAATGCGATAAATGTGGCAAAGAAATTTGTATAGGAAGTATAGAAGAATTGAAAAGCATGGCTAAAAATATGCCTCCTGAGATAGATTTGCACCGCCCTGCCATTGACAAAATAGTATTGAAATGCCCGCATTGCGGTGGCGACATGCGTCGTGTTAATGAAGTTATAGATGCATGGTATGATTCTGGCTCTGCTTCTTTTGCCCAATGGCATTATCCTTTTGAAAATGAGAAGAAGTTCAATGAAAATTTTCCTGCAGATTTTATTTGCGAAGCAATAGACCAGACGAGAGGATGGTTTTATTCTTTGCTTGCAATCTCAACAATGATATTTGATAAGCCACCATACAAAAATGTTCTTACCCTTGGGTTAATACTTGACAAAAATGGACAGAAAATGTCAAAGAAAGCAAGAAATTATGTTGAACCAAGCGAGATATTTGAAAAGGAAGGGGCTGATGCATTGAGATGGTATTTGATCTCTTCATCACCACCATGGCAGCCAAAGCGTTTTTATGAAAAAGTTGTTAAAGATGCATTGAGCAAATTTTTGCTGACAATATGGAATGTTTATTCATTTTACAAAACATATTCAAGCTTGGATAAATTTGATTATGATAAAAAGGCAATTAATTTTGAAAAAAGAGAAATAATAGATAAATGGATTCTCTCGTCCTTAAACAATCTTATTAAAAATGTGGAAGAAAAATTTGAAAAATTTGAAATTCATAAGGGTGCAAGAGCAATAGAAGATTTTGTTATAAAAGATTTGAGCAATTGGTATGTAAGGAACTCAAGAAAAAGGTTCTGGACAGAAGAAGAGAGCATGGATAAACTTGCAGGATATTCAACTCTTCACGAAGTTTTGACAACTCTTTCAAAAATTCTTGCTCCATTTGTTCCATTTATATCAGAAAAAATTTATCTTGAATTGAACAATGGCGAGAGTGTCCATCTGTGTGATTTTCCTAAAGCAAATGAAAAAATTATTAACGCTAGCTTGGAGAAAAAAATGGAAATTGTGAGAAATATAGCAGAAGAAGCAAGGGCAATAAGGTCAAAAGAAAAAATAAAACTCAGGCAGCCATTAGAAAAGGCAATAATTGTTTCAAATGAAAACCTTGAGCAACTAAAAAATATTTTAAAAGAAGAAATAAATGTCAAGGAAATTATATTTGCATCTGATGAAAGCATTTTCATGAAAAAAACTGCAAAGCCAAATTTTTCCAAACTTGGCCCAAAATATAAAGAAGATGCAGGTAAGATGGCAGAAATTATACAATCTACGCCTATTGAGAAATTAAATAAAATTGATATAAATGGAAAGAAGATTGAGGAAGAAGATTATAAAATTGAAGAAGAGCCAATAAAAGGATATGCAGTTGGCAATGTTAATGGCAATATTGTGGCATTATATACATTAATAAATCCAGAATTGAAGAAAGAAGGCTTTGCGAGAGAAATTGTTAGAAGAATTCAGGAAATGAGAAAAAGAATGAATCTTGATATGGAAGAAGAAATAATTACAGAGATAAATATAGGCAAGGATAGGCTCGGCAATTGGGAGGAATATGTAAAAAATGAGACAAGGAGTAAAGAAATAATATATAAAGAGCCTGAAAAACCAGTAGAATGGAAGATAGACGAAGAAAAAATAAAAATAGGAATAAAAAGGTGTTAAAGTAACTTTTATAATTTGCATACTTATTCACCTTTATAAATGCATTATAAAACACCTAAAAATTTATATACTCTTGTAATGTGTATATTTATGGGAATTAAAACATCTCTTACAAAGGCCTCTGGAAAAGGAAATTCACTCCGCACAACAGTTCCAAAACATATCGTAGAGCAATTTAATCTAAAAGAAGGAGATGAAATGGATTGGATGCTGAAAGTAAGAAATAATAAACTAATTATAGAGGTGGAGCCCAAAAGGAGGGAATAAATGCCGGAAGAGTTAATAAACAAAAAATTAAAAATTAATCATGAGAGAACCTGCAATTGCCCACCTAATCATTTAAATTGTTTGACACCTAAGCAATGGGTAAAAAATCAAGTGGCAATATGGGAGTTTTATTATGAAAAAAGAGATATTAGGAATAAAAATATTCACCCTGCAGTTTTTCCAATTGCTCTACCTAAAAGATGTATAGAACTTTTTACGCATAAAGGAGAGCTTGTATTAGACCCATTTGTAGGGATAGTAACAACATTAATAGCTGCCAGGGATTTAGACAGAAATGCTGTTGGCTTCGATTTAAATTGTAAATATATTGA
>CAZYCK010000029.1:0-8943 GCA_964646055.1 uncultured Thermoplasmatales archaeon
AGATATAAAAATTTTAAGAAAGGTTTAAAGGGGAGAATATGGTTGAAAACGCACTTAAACAATTGAGTGATGAATATTATTTGATAAATGATATTAAATTCTCAGATAGCTATGGTAATATTGACCACGTTGTTCTCGGACCAAATGGAATATTTGTAATAGAAACAAAGAATTATACTGGAGAAATAATATGCAATGGTGATAAATGGATAAGGAGATATTTGGATGGATGGAATTGCGAAGATTATGATGTAGGTAGTCCAAGCAAACAAGTAAAAAGAAATGCTTGGAAAATTAAAGAATTAATAAAATCATCAAAAATTTTAGATAAGCCAATATGGGTGGAAGGAATTGTTGTTTTTACAAATCCAGATGTTGATTTAAATTTAGAATCTCCTACAGTTCCAATTCTAAAACTTGATGAGTTATATTATTACATTAAAAATAGAGAAATTGAAACTAAATTTTCTCACGATGAATTAGAAAAAATTGGAAAAATAATTTTGAATAATGCAACATGATGGCTACCTTGCTGAGCTAAAAGTTACAAAAGTAGGAGCAAAGGTTTTGAAAACATAAGGAGAAAAAGAAAGAAAAGAAGTTTTAATAGTAAAGATAGAAAGGAGGGATGAAAGAACTATATCCTTTCATCCTTCATTTTTTCTTCTTTCTTCATTAGCGAGAATATGAGCCTGCCTTATTGGTTCTGGAATGCTATATTTCATGTAATTTTTTGTTATTTTATATGCTGTAGCAACGCTTATTTTATTTCCTGGCGAAACATAAATTTTATTGATTTTCCTTCCAACTTTTTTATTTCCTATAAAAATATCATTTTGTTTTATATTTCCAATCAACAATTTTTTTGCAATTCCTATAGTAGGCAGATCATTTAAAACACCAAAATGACTGGCAAGACCAAAAAAACGAGGATGCAATAATCCATTTCCATCTATCATTACAATGCTTGGTTTCTCTCCTTTTATCAATCTTTGCAGGATAGGTAATTCACGATATGCAAAATAAGTTGGGACATAAGGAAATTCTATTTTTGCCTTAACAACTTTCTTTTTTATTATTTTGCTTCCATCAAATTCAATGTATGCACCATAAGCATATTTTCCATAAGAAACATCCATGCCTGCTATTGTTCTCAAATCAAAATCATCTTTTAACACAAGCTTATTCTTCAATTTCTCTTGCTCTTCTCTAAGCTTCTTTAAAGGATAGCCCGTTTTAAAATCTTTGAATAAGTATTTATTTAAATTTATCTTTTTATTTACTATTTCAATTCCATCTTTTTTTAGCATTTCAATCTTTTTTTCTACACCATGGGCATAGCCGCCTATGCCTCCGTCGGAATAAATTACACGATAGCATGGCACGTCTTTATAAGGATTTAAATTCAGCATTCTCCCTACCGCTCGTGAGGCAATTATATCTCCCAAAGCTTTTGCTATTTCTCCATAAGTAGAGACCATTCCTTTCGGAATTTGCTTCGTTAATTTATAAGTTTCTTCATATAAATTCATTTATTTAAATATTCTGCAACTCTTTTAAATCCTTCTTTTATAATATGAGTATTTTCAACGAGAGGACCGTAACTTATCCTAACTGCCTGCTTCAAGCTATCTCCAAATCCCTCGCCCGGTATGAAAAGAACACCTGTATTCTTCAAAACCCTTTTAACAAATTCGTTTCCATCTTCCATGACTTTCATGAGAGTATAAAGCCCTCCCTGCGGCTCAAGACATGGCATGTCCATATATTCTTCTATTGCATCCACCGTAACTTCAGCAGCATTTTTATAAGCATCTCTAATCTCATCCAAATATTTCTTCAAGCTCCCATCTTTTAAACCAGATTCAATATACTCCGCCAGAGCCATCTGATGCATACTGTCAGGACATAAAATACTGCATTGCTGTGCCCTTTCCATCGCATTTATTATTTCAACATTTGCAATAACCCATCCAAGGCGGCGCCCCAAGCCACGACCCCATTTTGAATTGCTATAAACTCCTATGAAATGAGGCTTTTCTTCAGGATTCCATGAGAAATATGCTGGAATTTTCCCAAAAACTTGGGTTTTATAGGCATAATCTAAAATCATGAAAGAAGCATTGTCGTAACAAATGTCAGATACTGTTTCAACAAATTCATCTGGAAAAATTTGCGAAGAAGGATTATCAGGAGATGGAAAAAGAACTATCTTTGGTTTTTCTTTTTCATAAATTTTCTTAAATTCTTCTGATAACATGTCTGCGCTTTTATATTGCCAGATTTCTTCGTCAAGAACTTTCAATCTTACAATTTTTGCATTCCTCAGAGCCATTTTTATTTGCCCTGGATAATTTGCATAAGTTGGATCAAAGAGCAAGATTGTATCATTATCATTGGCAAGAGTTATAAATAAGTCATGTGTAAGTTGCGTGGAAGATTGCCCAATTATAACATTTTCTCCTCCTACATTCACATTGAATAACTTTTTTTCAAAATCTGCAAGAACTTGCCTCGCATCATCAAAACCAAGCGTTGGACTATACCCTCCAGCATGATAAAATTTTTCTTTATCGCCTACTATTTCCATATACTTTTTTCTTAAAAGCTCTGGAGAGTGATGCCCGACCCAGCCGCCGCCATAAGATATAACTTCATCTGGATCAAGCCCCATATTTATTATATTTTTTCTGCTTGCCATCTTCATTATTTGTCTTATCGGAGATGGACTTCGCATCATTTCCTCAATGAGATTTGATAATTGCATGCTTGTTATATAAATCCAAAATATAAAATTAGCTAAAGATTCCTTTAAAAATCATCATCAATGCCAAAATTATAAGAAGCAGCGAGAATGCACCTTTCAAATTTTTAGCTTTTGTCCTTTTAGCCAGCTTGGCTCCAAATTGAGCGCCAATTATTATACCAGGCACAAACAAAATAAGCCATATAAACTCAACATTTCCAAGAAAATAATGTTTGAATGCAGATGTTATAGACGTAAAAAATATTGCAAAGCTTGATGTTGCTACTGCAGTATGAATAGGCAATCCAAGATATGCTAAAAATGGGACATTTATTATCCCTCCTCCAACGCCGAGCAATCCGGATATTATTCCTGATGAAAATCCGCCAAATGGAATTAGCCAATACTTCAATTTTTTTTCTATATGCATTTCATGCTTTATCATTCTAAATGCAACAAACAATAAAACAATTCCAAATATCATTTTCAAAATGCCAGCTTGAATATACATTGTCAAGCATGCCCCTATATATGCTCCAATTATAGAAGGAATGGCTATTAAAATACCTGCTCTATAATTTATTTTCTCTTGTTTTCTATATTCTATAATGGCAGAAAGAGATGAAAAAATGATGATAGCAGATGATGTGCCAACTGCATGACGAACAGGCATTCCAAGCAAAGTAAGTGTTGGAACTATTAGAAAGCCACCACCAAGCCCAAATAAAGAAGCAAGTATGCCAATAATTATGGCAATTGAAAAATAGATTGCATAAATTAAGATAGCCATCTTCAAGAAATTATGAATTATAAATAAATATTACGACTTCTAAAATAAGTAGCCTACAATTTTTTCATATCCTTTATGCTAAAATTTAAGAAATAGATGACATTATACCTTTGATGTATCTTACAAAAGAACAGGAGAAAATGCTGAATGGCGAACGAGGAAACATAACTGCAAAAATGATGCGCCTGCTTGTGCGGCTTGGAGATGTTTATAATGCAGAAAAAATGATTCCAGTTGCTTCTGTCCAAGTGGCAGGGGTGTCATACAAATCTATAGGAGATGCTGGCCTGCAATTTTTGGAAGATATAGCAAATGAGGCGAGAGTGAAAACAATAACTTTTTTGAATCCAGCTGGCATGGATTTGGAAAATTGGAAGGAAATGGGCATTGAAGAAGATTTTTCTAAAAAGCAGATTGCAATAATAGAAGCTTTTAGAAGAATGGGCATAATAATATCTGCCACATGCACTCCATATTTAGCTGGAAATTTGCCACATTATCGCCAGCACATAGCATGGAGCGAGAGCTCTGCCGTTTCTTTTGCAAATTCAGTAATAGGGGCAAGAACAAATAGAGAAGGTGGTCCATCCGCTCTGGCAGCTGCAATAACAGGCTTTACGCCGTACTATGGATTGCATTTAGACAAAAACAGACAACCAAATTATATCATAAATGTAAAAACAGAGCTAAAATGGAATTCTGATTTTGCCGCCCTTGGCTATTATACTGGCGGATTGGTAAAAAACAAAGTGCCATATTTCATGGGCATAAAAGAAGCTGATACAGATCAATTGAAGGCTATGGGCGCAGCCATGGCAGCAAGCGGCGCCGTAGCCCTATATCATGTTGATGGCATAACTCCTGAATCTGATAAAGTTGAAGTTAGTAGTTTAGAGAGAATAGAATTTGGGAAAGATGAATTAAAAGAAACTTATGAAAAATTGAACACAGGTGAAGAGCCTGATATTGTTATATTTGGTTGTCCCCATGCATCGATAAACGAAATTGTGAGAATTGCAAATTTTGTTAAAGGAAAAAAAATTAAAAGAAAATTCTGGATTGTCACATCAAGAGCTACGAAAGAATTCATCAAAAAGACAGATATTGAAAAGATAATAGAAGAAGCGGGAGGCAAAATATATGCTGATACGTGCATGGTTGTATCTCCAATAGAAAAATTGTTTAATGTTACGGGAGTTAATTCAGCAAAAGCAGCACATTACTTGCCCGGCTTTTGCAAACAAAAGGTTGTTTTCAATAATATGGAGGCGTTATTATCATGAAAGGAAGAACAATATATCCTGGCAGAGTAAAAGGTGTTGCATTGGTGAGCCATGAGCCAATAGGCTTTTATGGCGGAGTAGATATGAAAAGCGGTATTGTCATAGAAAAAGGGCATGAATTGGAAGGAAAAAATGTTAAAGGAAAGATTCTCGTTTTTCCTTATGGAAAAGGCTCTACAGTAGGAAGCTATGTAATTTATGGATTAAAAAAGAATGATGTTGCACCTCTAGCAATCATAAATAAAGAAACAGAAACAATTGTTGCTACAGGTGTTATTCTTGCTGGAATAACATGCGTTGATGGCATAGCAATAGAAAAAATTGAAAATGGAAGCGTTGTTGAAGTAAATGCAAAAGAAAAAGAAGCAGAAGTGATTTTATATTAATGCTGTTAAACATCTCCATTGGCGATGGAAAACCATAATATCAATCAAAATTTTATCTTATAAAACTTTCAGAAATATTTTTAAATGAAGTAAAACATATTCACAATGATTGCAATAAAGCTTGGAGGAAGTGTAATAAGCAATAAAAACAAACCTTTTTCTTTTAATGAAAGCACTATAAAACAAATTGCATCTGAAATTAAAAAATTTTATCCAGAAAAAAAATTTTTGCTTGTTCATGGAGGAGGAAGCTTTGGACACCCTCTCGCCAAAAAATATGGAATAAGGAAAGGCATGAATGGAATAAAAAGAATGATTGGCTTTTCTAAAACTCATGAAGCAATGATGGAATTAAATAAAAAAATAGTGAATATTTTTCTTAAAAAAAATTTGCCAGTTTTTTCTATATCTACAAGTTCAATATTTTTGATGGATGATGGCAAGATAATACATGCTGATATTTCAATTATAAAAGAGACTTTAAAGCTTAAATTCATTCCGATTTTATTTGGAGATGTTATTTTAACAAAAGATAAAGGAATTGATATTTTATCTGGAGACCAAATAATTTCTTATATTGCAAAAAAAATTGATACTGAGAAAGTCATATTTTTAATGGATGTAGATGGTATATATGACAAAAATCCTTCCGAGAAAGATGCAAGATTAATTGATGAAATAGATAAAAGCATTCAATTTAAAGCCACGACAGGAAAATTTGACGTTACTGGAGGGATAGAAAATAAATTAAAAGAAGCATTTAAATTGCATTGCCCAGTTTATTTTATAAATGGCATGATAAAAGGAAATTTAACAAAAGCAATGAAAGGAGGCAAAATAGGAACAAGGATAAAACAATCTTAAATATTGGAATGAAATTACCAGTATTTATAATATGAAGAAGATTTCATGAATTATATATAATTCATAAACAACATTATCAAAAGTATTGCAAGAGCAAGATACATTAAATAAACATACATCTTTCTCTTTTTTACCATTCTTTCATATTCTTGCTTACATTTTTCTGAACAAAATTTCTCACCATAAGGAATTGCCTTTCCGCATACTATACAATGACTATGTTGAGGTATTGGAACAGCCATTTAAATCACTATCTCAGTTCCTTTAAATGGTTTGCCATATATAGCATTTTCCAATTGATTCAATTTTTTCCCGTTCATAACTATTGTTCTTATTTTTTCTTTTTCTATAATATCACATGCTACAGGGTCAACAATAACATTTTTACCTGCTTTTTCCCATCCTTTTCCAACCATTTTTTTCAAATTTTTTATTGACAACTTTTCAAACATTTTTGCTTCTTTATTCATTTTTGGGTCTTTATCATATATTCCATCAACATCTGTAGCAATTATTAGTATATCAGCCTTTACTTCTCTTGCAAGCGACGCCGCCACCGCATCAGTTGAATGCCCTGGTGTTGTCCCACCCATTATTACTGGTGTTGCTGCCTTTCCTGCTTCTTTTATTGTAAAAGGAATACTTTTTCTAAAAAAAACATTGAAGAGCATTGCATTCAGTCTTGTAGCTTCTATCCCTATTTTATCTAAATAGCTTTCGCTCGCTCCAAGGCGGCGGGCTGCGTTTATATATTCCCTTGCAACTTTTCCGCCTCCAACAACAATATAGAAGTCAATACTCTTATGCTTATTTAAAAAATCTGCAAATTTTTTTAAGTAGCTTAAATTAGATAGAGATATTAATGAGCCGCCCAATGAAATAACAATTTTCATATTACTGTATTAAAAAATTTTTAATAATGTTTTTTATTTCTTCTCCATGCGAGAATATTCAATAAAAAGGGGGCATAAAGCAGATATAAATGAATTGATAAAAAAATATTTCAATATTGAAGGAGATGTAAATGCAGGCATAGAATTTTTTGTAGAAAACATAGGAAAAATATATATGAAAAAAAATGGTAGCAATCTTATTGTAGATATAACTCCTCCAGAAAAAGTTGTTAATGATTACAGCATAATAAAAAAGTGGAATAATTTTTTGTTTGAAGCAACTGGAAGAACAGCAAAAGAAAGAAAAAAAATGATGGATAAGGAAATAAGAAAATGAGAATAATAATATTAAGTATTGCAGTAATATTGTTATGGGGGATGTGGGCTTTTCTCTTTAAAGTAGGGGTTAGCAGTATAGGAATAAAGGAGGCTTTGGTATGGAATAATATTGTTGCAATAATGATAAGCATTGCAGTAATTTTATATCTTATGAAGGATTTTGAATTTGAGCCATCAAAAGGGGCATTTTATGTTATGATTGCAACAATATTTGGAATAACTGGCTCAATAATATGGTATTTTGCTCTTGAAAAATATAAAGCAAGTATAATTGTTCCATTTACAGCATTATATCCTTTAATTACTGTTACATTGAGCATAATATTTTTAAGGGAAAAAATATCCACACAAAATTTAATTGGTATTTTCCTTGCAATTGCTGCTGGTATATTGCTTTCTATATAAAATAAAAAGGGGGAAAGGTTAGAGTTGTGAGTCTATTGCTGAAGGCATGCTCCAATCAGCCGGGCTGTATATCAAAAGAGCTGGGTCTCCGTATAATATTTCGTCTCCATCTAATGCAAGGCCGCTGTGTCCATACACGCTCGTTGGATCCATTGATGTAAAGTCTCTTTCAATAAGCCAGTAAACTTCGCTCATTGCTTCTCCAATTGGTTTCCCTTCATGTAGTGCTTTTTCAAATACAAAAGTATCCAGAACTTCTACTGCTGGGGATAAGCCTGTATTTGCATTTCCATACCATGCTACTGCACCATGCTCGAGATATATCAATGGACCAAAGTGGGCTCCTGTTGTGCATGACATCCATGCAACAAACTCGCTATGCAAATTCTGCCATAACTGGTCGCACCACTTGAAATGTATTATGTCATATTGACGAGGTGGTTCAACATCATACCATGTAAATCCTGGAGTTCTTGGAGTGTTTGACTGCCAATACTGATAGCCATGCCATCCATCCATGCCAATTCCAGCCCATATTGGATGCTCAGCAACGCCTGAACCTCCTGTTCCATGCCCTGAATAGTAATATATAGAAGCTCCTCTATTCTGGTCTACAAGCAAGTTGTCCCATACACAATGACCACGATATTCCCTTCCATGCTCGCTTCCAAACATCTTGTACGACCTTGCAGTATATTGATAATATGTCTTTCCATTATTCAATCCCCAATTTGAACCATCTGCAAAGTTCATCAAGGTTGAAGTTGTATAATTTCTGTATGGATTTCCAAATATTATTGCTGGATACAACACACTTCTTCCAATATAAGCAGCCATCTCAGCAGGGGTATCTCCTACAAATTGTCCTGCTGATGATTCATTTCCTATCAAAGCATGGTGAAGCATAAATCTTATATCGCTTTTCGGTGCAACAAACCCATACATTTCTCTTCCCTGTTCATTCAATCCAAGGCTATCAACATAGGTATAAACTTCCTTAACGATCCCTCCAAGCCATCTCAATTCTTCGTCATATCCTAAAGGTGGAATCTCTCCATTCTTTATGTAATCTATTATAGGCTTGCTTGCCATCGAAAGATGCCCTATAGAACGGCATCCATGGTAATAATCTCCAAGATAGAAAGCAAATTGATGAGCTAAATCAGCTAAGCTATATGCTTTTCCCATTTCTCCAACACGCAGCACTGGGGAGCCATGATAAGCAGCTAAATAAGCA
>CAZYCK010000030.1:0-8935 GCA_964646055.1 uncultured Thermoplasmatales archaeon
CCAAGTTGCTCAATGTTTTTCATAACTTTACTGAAATTCATTATCCTTTCGCTTGTTACACATTTATGCACAAGATTTTTCCAAGACCATAAGAAGCCATATTTCCAGCTTTATCGTATGCCGTTGCATTAAGAGAATGAACTCCTATACTTGGATTCCACTCCACTTGATACGGTTTTTCATATAAAGGAGGAAAATTCGTTCCATCTGAAGATATTATTACTTCTTGCACGCCAGAATATTCATCAGAAGCTTCAACTTGAATGATTATCTTCCCAACAACTACAGCATCGTATGGCAATCCAATCAACGGCAAAGGAGGAAGCATTGCTCTTCCAAGAAGATTTATATAGATATATCCCTTCAATGGTTTTGATAGATATACAGAAGGCGGCGTTTTATCAATTGTGAAATTTCCTGACTCGCCAGCGCCAACATTTCCTGCATCATCCACTGCAACAACCTTAATTTTGTAAGTTCCATCACTCCAGTTCCATGCATTTATTGAATATTCTCCATCATTGTCCGTTCCATCCACAATTGTATGCCATGTCTGGTTAAAATAATATAATATAGATATACTCCCATCTAAATTATTATCAATTGCATCATTTGCTTCCCAAAAAACGTCTATATTTATATTTCCGTTTTTATCTTTTCCAAAAGCTTCTCCAGTTTGCGGATGTGTTACAATAACAGTTGGAGGAGTATTATCAAGAATAAATGGATTTGAAATTTTTGTCCCAATATTTCCTGCATCATCCACTGCAACAACCTTAATCATTGCTTGGGAAGAATCATTGAAATAAAACGTATTCCAATTATATTCTCCGGTATTATTCAATCTTATTGCAATTTCTTTCCATGTTGTCCCATTATCTGGAGAATAATATATTGATATATTTCCGCTTAAATTTTTATCAATAACATCGCTTGCATTATATTCAATTTTATAATTCCTTTTTACAATGCCTCCGTCCGGCTTTTCTATATCTATTTCCGGGGGGCTTGTGTCTTTTTTAATCGTTGTATTGCTTATAGCATAATTGCCTGCTTCATCAACAGCCTTGAAATATATTACATGAATTCCATCAGGTATGATTATATCCCCTTCGTAAGGATGCCATGTGTCATTGTCTATTTTGTAATATATGCTCTCTAAATTCTCATCATTTGCAGATAATGAAATTTCAACATTGCTGACATACCATCCATTTTTGCCATCTGGTGATAGAGGATAAATGCTATATGAAATAGAAGGCGGTGTGCTATCTATTTTTATTTCTGTTTCCTTAATTGCTTCTTCATTTCCTTTATTATCAACTGAATAAAAATTTATAGAATAGATACCATCATAAGAAATGTTAATAGGTATGGAATAATTATAATCTTGCCAGCCGCCGCCATTTATCTGATATTTTGTATATGCCACTCCACTTTGGTCGTTTGAAAGAAATGAAATTGTCACATTTCCAACATACCAGCCATTATTTCCAGCGTTTCCATTTATCTGGCAAGTGGTTATAGGTGGATATACATCATAGGGATTCATTAAAGGATAACCATCGCTTGCACTTTTATTTATTTCATATGGCATATCTCCTATTCCATTATTATCATCATCGCTTCCATTATAGTCACTCCAGTAATTGCCAACGCTTCCATTATCCCATAAATTGCTTCCATTATCATAAGCATTTATTGTATTATTTATGAAATTGTTATGGAAAATTACATTTCCATTTCCTTCAGAATATATTCCATAGCCATTTAATGAAAATTCATTTTGATAAATTGTATTGTTATCTCCTTTCAAGTCAATTGCTTTGCTACAATTTGAAATAAAATTTTGATAAATTGTATTATTGCTTCCATTTATTAAGATTCCTTCTTTTCTTATTTCATTTCCTTTTATTGTGCAATTTCTTCCTTCCATTATTATTCTATTTGTTGTAATGTTTATAATGGAAACATTGCTTCCACTTATTTCTATAAATCCGTCTATGATGCTTTCATTTTTTATTCCAATTATGTTTATGCTTTTATTGACTGTAATATTTTCATGATGATATCCATGAACATATATAGTATCGCCATTACTTGCATTGTTTATTGCATTTTGTATGCTCTCTCCATTTTCTACATAAAAATTATTTGCTCCTATCATATAAAATGAGAATACGACCATTACAATCACTAATGCAAGCCATTTCTTCATGTTTTTCACGCAACTTAAATATTTTCTCATTTAAAATATTTACCAATGCGAAATTTACTGCCAGAATTTGAAGCTATGATATTCATAAAATCCTGTTGCATTGATAAAAAAATTTTTTTCAATTGTTATTTTACCATCTGCATTCCCCAATAAATATGGCTTGCCAATATTTTTTATTCCTATTATGTAATATTTTTTTAGATTTATACATAAATCAACATTTTTGTTATTGCTGCCTCCATAAATATGTATTTTTACAGGTTTTTTAAATCCGTTAATGTATTGCCATTTCAAATAATTTATAACAAGGTTATCAGAAGGAATGGAGAAGACATTGCTTTCATTAACAAAATATAGCCCTCCTTTCATTTTTCCCTCGCTACTTGCAATTCCATATATTACAGCAAATTCATTGTTCATATTGAATTCTCCCCAATCCCACTGAAATTGAGAAGGCTTTGCAATACCCCAATTATGGTCGTGATAGGCATATCCATGAAAATTATATTTCTTTTCATGGAAAATAACAGAAACGCTTGCTTTTCCATAGGGCATGGCAACATACCACGCCGCCCACTGCCAGCCGTGAAGAATGGTTCTATTTCCTCCAAAAGGTTTTCCCATCGGACTTGCAATCACATTTATTTCTATACCTTTTGCCTTATAATTTGCAAAGAATTTTCCCTCATTTTCATATATCCTATTTCCAGCTATGCTAACATTGCATTTTTCATAATCAAGGCTGTATTGAATTAAGGGATAGCTTGTTATTCTCTCAATGCTTTCATTTTCTGTAAAAAAAAGTGCAACAACCCCTTCAGTAGATTTTATAGGATTGTTTAAATCACCAAATGTAAAAAAATATAGCAACAATGCATTGCTTCCATTTTTCACATTTAAATACCACCATTCATACCATTTATTTATATGGCTCTCATTCTCATAATATCTAAAATGGGCTGCATCATTTGAATAATTGTAATTGGTGGGCAATTCTTCATATTCAGATATGAATGTATTTTCACAATTTTTATCCATGTTTAAATTGGATTCTCCTGCAAAGCCAAAAATGAAGATTATCATTAAAACAATAATTTTTTTCATTTCTACATGAATTCTTCTATTTCTAATTCCTCAAGTTTCTTTCTTTTTGGTATTCCATCTTTTCCCCATCCTCTTGCATTGAAATAGTCGTCCAGCATTTCTTTCTCTTCTTCTTTGCTCACATAACTCCCTTTCGCAACTCCTTTAGGAATAGGTATTCTGAATTTATCTGGCAATTTTGAATGCTCTCTTTTCCATCCAGCCTTTATGTTAAAAATATGCTTCAAGTTATGTATCCTTTCTCCTATTAAAAGCAATTCGTCTTCTGTGAAGCCCCTTCCAATTGCAGCATCTAAGGCATCATAAAAATTTAGCAAAAATATACCACGAGAAAATTTACAAACCCCAAGAGCATCATAAACAGCCATAAAATTTTCCATGTCTGCTATTTCCTTTCCCTTATTCTTTGAGCTAAATCTATCAACACCTTCATATTTCCAGAATTTTCCAGTAAGCTCAAGAGCATAAGCAGCGGAGCGAAGATGACATGCTCCTCTTGGAGAAGTCATGAAAGCAAGAGCCATTCCTTTTATGCCACGGACATCATAAGCAGGCGGCTCCATGCCCCGAACATGGACAGCATATTTTTCTGCATCTTTTCCAAATTTTTCAGATGCTCTTTTAACACCTTCTGCAAGTATATTTCCAATGCCTTCACGCTTTGCAATTTTTTTTATCAATTCTATCATTGCGTCTCCATCTCCAAATTTTGCTTCCATTCCTATATCATCTTTGCTCAAAAGTCCATTTTCGTATAAATCCATTGTATAGCCTATTACTCCACCTGTTGAAATTGTATCCATTCCATATAAATCACACAGCTCATTTCCTTTTGCAACAGCCTCGATGTCACCAACACCGCAATTGCTTCCTAATGAAAATAAAGTTTCATATTCAACACCATCTAACATGCCGTCTCCTTTCAAAACAAATGCTTTCCCACAAGGCTTTGGACATTGAATGCATGCTTTATTTTTTAGAACATAACGAGGAGCCCAATAATATGGGTCTATTTTTTCACGAGCATCAAAAACTCCTTCACGCCAGTTTCTGGTTGGAAAAGTCCCACGCTTGCTGTTCATCCATTCTAAAAACTCACCAGTCCCATATTTTCCATCATCTTGAAATGAAGGATGTGCTATTATTTTTTCATAATAATCTTCAAAAAGTTTATACATTTTTTCTGGTTTCGCAACTTTTATATCTTTATCTCCATAAACAGCTATTCCTTTAAGCAATTTACTTCCCATAACTGCTCCTAGTCCAGTTCTTCCAAATTGTCTCTCATCGCAATCTATTGAAGCAAATCTAACCAATTTTTCTCCAGCAATTCCAATTGAAGCAACAACAAATTCATTTCCTTCGTCTTTTTTAATTTCTTCTGCTGTCTGCCGCGTAGTCGTTCCAGAAAGATGTGTTGCATCTTTTATCATAATTTCATCATTTTTTATAACTAAATACGAAAGCTTCTTTGCCTTTCCTTTTATAATAACTGCATCATATCCAGCTTGTTTTAGAGCAAATCCTATTCTACCACCAGAAACACCTTCAGCCCATCCATTTGTCAATGGAGATTTTGAAAAAGCTGCTACCTTGCCACCAGTAGGAAAAATTGTTCCTGTTAGCAGCCCGGGAGAAAAAATTATTGCATTATCTGGAGAAAAAGGATTAACGCTTGCATCTATATATTTATTTACAAAATATGCTCCAAAGCCGTCGCCACCTAGATATTTCAAAGCGAAGCTATCTCCTATGGCTTGTCTCTTTCCTTCCTCTTTATCCAAATCAATGAATAAAACTTTCCCACCATAACAACCTTTCTCTACATACATATTATCCCTCCACCAATTGTAAGGCATTCTGGGAGCAATATTTTACGCATTCGGGCTCGCCGCCGCACAAGTCGCATTTATATGCCAGCTTATTATGAACATGAATAGCATTTAAAGGACACGCAAGCTCGCATAGATGACAGCCAACACAGTTTTCATACACAACATAAACTATTCCTTTCTCATCTTTTTTAATTGCATCAAATTTACATGCGGCTATACATTCATAATTACATTCATTCCCATGGCTGCATATATGTGGCAAATCTTCTACAATACTTTTTCTTTCTATTCTTATTCCAGATTTATATCTATTAACGACGTTAAAATGCTTCATTGAGCATACTTCTTCACAAATCATGCATCCAGAACAATTTTCAGGAATTGCTTTTATGTACATCGAAAGGTTAATTGCGTTTTATTTAAAAATATGATGTTATGTCTTCAACTTTTCTTCTATTCCTTCGACTAATTTTTTAAATGCATCTGCTGCTTCACCTTCCTCATTTATAAAGGGCTTTCCTTCATCGCCATCTATTACAATTTTTTCATCTATTGGTATTGCTCCAAGAAAATCTACTCCAAGTTCTTTTGCTGCCTTTTCTCCTCCTCCTACTTTAAACAAATTTATCTGCTTTCCACAATGAGGACATTTAAATCCACTCATGTTCTCGATTATTCCCAAAACATTCATCTCAAGTTTTCGAGCAAAATTTACTGCACGCCTGCTATCAAGCAATGCAACATCCTGTGGTGTTGTTACAATTATGGCATAAGCTCCTTTTATCATCTGGGCTATGCTTAAAACTTCATCACCTGTACCAGGAGGCAAATCAGCTATCAAAAAATCTAAATCTCCCCACTTTACCTCACCCAAAAATTGTCTTATTGCAGCAGTTTTTAATGGCCCACGCCATATAACAGGCACATCTTTATCAATCATTAGAGCAAGAGATATGGCTCTCAAATTTTCATTTATTTCTATTGGTATTATTCCTTTATCATCAGCATAAACTTTTGCATTTTCTATACCAAGCATTTTTGCAACATTTGGTCCATGCATATCTGCATCTAATAGCCCAGTCCTATAATTTTTTAGAGATAAAGCATAAGCAAGATTTACTGCAACTGTTGTTTTTCCAACACCTCCTTTTCCACTGAAAACAGCTATCTTATTTTTTACATGGCCCATTGCTTCTTCAACTTTTTTCTCTTCTTCTTGCAATTTTTTTCTTCTTTCTTCCATTTTTATCTCCTCAGTATATAATTTCCACCAGTTATGTGAATTGCCTTACCATTTATAATTGCATCGGCTATTTTAAAGCGAGCAGCCTTCAAATCATTCCATAATGATTTCTGAGATATGCCCATTTTTATTGCCGCCTCATGCTGGCTCAAGCCAATAAAATCAACTAAACGCAGAGCTTCAATTTCTTCTATTCTCAAAGCAACAACACCATTGATTGGTATATTAGGATAATATGAAGTTGCAGGGGGTAGCACTTCAACCCATCTTCTACATCGGCGCCGTCCTCGTGACATATGCGTATATAAGAGTAAATATATAAATATTTCATGCTTTTTACCATGATGCTTGGGGCTGAAGAAGAATTAAAGATATTAAAAAAACAGGGATATGCCATCGTTGGAAAACATTCGGCAGTTAAGTTATGCTATTGGCTTCGTCAATCCTTATTGCACGGAAGAGATTGTTATAAAAATACGTTTTATGGAATTAAAAGTCATCGTTGCTTGCAAATGACCCCTACAGCAATCCAATGCACTCAGCGTTGTTTATATTGCTGGCGTTTTCAAGGATTTAGCCTTACAACATTGCCAAAGAGCCATGCTGATGATGCCAGCTTTATATGCGAAGAAAGCATAAAAGCTCAGCAAAGGCTAATATCTGGTTATAAAGGAGATAGTAGGGTTGACATAAAAAAATGGGAAGAAGCAATGAATCCAAAACATGTAGCTTGCTCATTAACAGGAGAACCAACTTTATATCCTTATTTGGACGAGCTCTTTGAAGAATGCCATAAGCGTGGAATGACTACTTTTTTAGTAACAAATGGAACAATGCCTAATGTTTTAGAAAAAATGGATACATTGCCCACTCAATTATATGTAAGCATAACTGCTCCAAATGAAGAAATATATAAAAAATTGAATTGCCCTGTAATTTCAAAAGGATGGGAAAGGATAAACAAAACTCTGGAATTGTTGCCATCATTGAATACAAGGACTGTTATAAGACATACTTTAATAAAAGGGTGGAATCTTGGATATGAACAACAATATGCAAAATTGGATGAAAAAGCCGAACCATGGTTTATAGAACCAAAAGGATATGTTTATTTAGGATATTCAAGGGAAAAACTTAAAATGGAAAACATGCCATCCCATGAAGAAGTAAAAAAATTTGGAGAAAGAATTGCTGAATTGCTCGGATACAAAATTGAAGATGAAAGAACAGATTCAAGAGTTGTCTTGCTTGGAAGGGGCAAAAAAAGGATGATAAAGTGAATGAAGCTATAACAATGGCATTATTCATAGCAAGCTTTGTCATCATTATTTTTTTAATAGCAAATAGAAAAAATTTTGGAGCAGCGATGATAATTGGCTCTCTTTTGCTTTCTATTGCAAATATAAATAAAATTGGAGGAGTTTTTCTCAATACCATAACTGATTTTAAGGTTATTGCTTTAATGGTGATTGTTGTTTTAATAAAAATGCTTGCAACAATTTTGGAAGATGGTGGGATAATAAAAAATCTCATTACAGGAATGGAGAAAAGGTTGTCAAGCAGGGGAATGTTTATTGCAATTCCATCTATATTGGGCTTGCTGCCTGTGCCGGGCGGCGCCCTGCTTTCTGCTCCAATTGTATATGAACAGGGAAAAAAAGTTGGTATGTCATCTGAAAAAATGATGACTGTTAATTTATGGTATCGTCACATTGGTTTTCTTGTATTTCCTCTATCAACCTCTTTGATTTTAATTTCTGAGTTATCTGGCATAAATATATATAAACTTATTATTCTGCAGTCACCAATATTTCTGTTGAGTTTTTTTGTAGGCTATGCATTTATTTATAAATATAAAAATAAGGAGAAAGAAGGTAGTAATGGAAATTTGAGAGGGCTTATCCCAATAATTTTACCAATTTCAATTGCAATACCATTATCTTTTGTAATTTCAATTTATGCATCATATTTGATAGCCCTTCCAGTAGGAATAATTGCTGCAGTTTTAATGTCAAAGAAAAAAATAAATTTTTTTAAAGGAATAAGCTTATCTTTAGCTTTAGCAATATTTGGGATAATGTTTTTCAAAAATATCATAATAGCAATGGGCATACCAAAAATTTTGCCAGAATATCTAAATTTTCTTCAACCCATAATTTTAATACCCTTGCTTTCATTTTTCATTGGAATCATAACAGGCCACAATCTGGCAGCAGTCGGCATATTATATCCAATGTTTTCTTCAATGATGAATGAACATCTTGTAATTCTTTTATTTATATCATCATTCATGGGTTATTTAATTTCTCCATTGCATCTATGCATTGCAGTTACTTATGAATATTTTAAACCAAAATTTTCTGGTTTTTATAAATTGATATTGCCTCCTTCATTGCTTATATTGATTGCGACACTCATAATCTATGGAATTTTATAAAAAATCTATATTCATGTCTTTCATAAGAGAGCCAAGTTAAAAAAATATAAAATGAAAAGTAGGTCGAGCATCTTTTAAGAAAAGAAAAATTTTTCAGA
>CAZYCK010000031.1:0-8924 GCA_964646055.1 uncultured Thermoplasmatales archaeon
TTTCTCCTCTTCTATATGAACATTAGCTTGATTTAATGCTTCTTCTATTTTATTCATTGCCAATTTCCGAAACAAATTCATTTTATCAATCATTTTCATTACCTCATCATTACTTTCATTACCTTTTCGTTACTTTTTTATTAAAAACCTTTTTCATCGCTATTTATTCTAAAGCTCTTGCTATTTCTTCAGCAGCTTCTTCTATTTTTCCTTGCCTGTTTTTAATTATTTTAACTGTAGCTCCAACAATAGTTGCGTAGCTCATTGCAGCAATTCTATTCATTAACTGATGGTCTTCCATTTCTTCTTTGCTTTCTTCATCTCTCATTCTTATATCTGCATCCTTTGAGCGTCTTGCAACTATTTCTTCTGGGTTTGCTTCAATTAAGATTATTCTATTTGGCTTTAAAATATTTAAAACATCATAAGGTAAGCCTGGCAGATAACCATAAGGAGTTTTTACAGTGCAATGGGTGTCAACAATGGCATTCTTTTTTGCTATTTTTTTTGCTGCTTCAATTTGCATTTCTCTTTGAATATCAAATGGTAACTTTCTTAATTCATCTCTATTATTAACAAGCTTTCTTTCTTTTGCAATTTCAAATATGACATCTCCATAGTTTATTACTTTTATATTCTTTCTTTTAATAACTTCATTCATAACCGTTGTTTTTCCAGCCCCGGGTATGCCAGCTATGATGGCTATACTCATTCTATCCCCAAGAATTTTCTCAATACAGGATGCATCTCTACAGCCTGTTCTTTTGCTATTTGCTCATATAATCTTATAACAATGCCTACAGTAAGTAGCAATCCTGTCCCAGTTGTATTGCCAGCAGTTCCTATTAAATTTGCAGCAACCGCTAAAGCACCGACAATAGCAGAGCTCAATATCGTTAAAGCAGGTATATATCTTGCAAGAACTCTCTTTAAAACCCTTGGGTCACGCCTGAAGCCTGGTATCTGCATACCTGAACTTTGAATTTGCCTTGCAACCGCTTCTGGACCCATATTTGTTGTTTCAATCCAGAACTTCCCAAAGAATACACAACCAATCAAAAATACAGTTGTATATACTATTATTTTTAAGCCCATTTGCCATGCAGCATGCCCATATAAATAACCACGATAACTCGGCTCTATTATTGGAAATAACCATGAATATAGCCCATTAGGCCTTGTTAAATACCACATGCCGCCTGCTACAGGCTGCGTCGAGCCTGGCAGATATTTACCAACCCACCATGCATGGCCGAGCAGTGGAATATTCTGAAGACGTGTATAAAATAGCAAGGCAAACATGTTGAGATTTGCAAGCAAAGCAGCCATCAAAATGACAGGAATGTTTGATGCATACATAAGGCGGAGAGGATACCTTCCTCTTGCTCCTCTTACACGACCATGAGCAAGAGGTAACTCAACACGGGACGATTCTGCATAAACAACAAATAAAAATATAACAATTGTTCCAATTAAAGCAACGACAGGATTTGGAGGAGAAATAAATATCTTTTCAAAACCTCCGCCTACAAGCTGTCCTAAATTCATGTGTGCACTCAAATAAATTGTTTTTGGAATGACACCGACTGGAGGATTTGTTATACTCATAGGAACTCCTTTAGTATATGGAAGCCAGTTTATTGAGCCAGTTATAACAGCTTCTGAAACACCTGCTGCTATGAATAATGATATACCAGAACCAATTCCCCATTTGGATATCAATTCATCCATCCAGAATACTATCAGTCCTCCTATCAATAATTGTAAAACTATCAAGCCTCGGGCTCCTCCGCTCCCAACAGCATGAACGAAAGCGTCGCTCGGGCTCAAATATCCAAAAACTTGAGGCAGTGCTTCAACCAAAATCATTATAACAACCAAAACTTTCTGCACTCCTTGATATAAAGCTCTGTCTTCTTCGTCCTGCAAGTCCAACTTTATCAATTTTGCTCCAACGAACAATTGCAGTATAATTGAAGCTGTAACTATGGGACCTATACCTAAATGAACTATACTCCCGCTTGCACCAGCCATTATTGCTCTATAACCAGCAAACATGTCCAAGCTGTTTGGAGCCAAACCATATATCATCACTTGTGTTAAAATGTAATACAAGACGAGCATCAACCCAGTCCACATTATTTTTGACCTAAAATGGACATGCCCTTTTGGTTTTTTAATGGCAGGCCATCTTTCTACCAGAGGCTTTAATAAATATAGTTTGCTTTTCTCCTCAGCCATCTTATCCCACTATCACTTCTCCACCTGCTTTCTTTACCTTTTCCACTGCCTTTGAGCTTGCTTCTTTAACATATACTTTAACTGCTTTATCTATATTTCCCGAACCCAACAATTTTTGATATCCCAATTCATTTAAATTTATTTCATCTCTTTCAAATTTTTTCAATTCTTCGACATTAATAACTTTTTTTTCATTAATAACAGCATGCCTTGTAAATCCATGCATTCCCCATCTCGATTTCAAATGCTTGTGCTTTCCAGCCCCAGCAAAGCCAACGCCACCTCTATTGCCGGCGCCTCTTCCCTTCTTTCTCGAGCCCTTGCCAAATGTTCTCAAGCCCCTATATTTTTTTGTCTTTTGCTTCATAACATCCTCTCTATAAGTTCATTTATGCTTTCCCCTCTATAACCTGATGAGCCGCCCATCGTAAATGGCTTTTTAATACTTTTATAACCTTTTTTTGGAGGGGGGAGATTAAAATATGGTTTTGTTATATTTTTCAGTTTTTCTCCTTCTTTCAATTTTTTTATTGCCTCTTCAACATTTTCAACTCCATTTTTAGCAAGTAACTTTTTCATAACTTCCTCCTTCACTTCCCCCCATGTTACATAATCCTTAACTTTTTGCAGCATACCTTTATAACTCACATCTTCAGGAACGATTGTGCAGTTGTTAATACGATGCAAATTCAACATTTTTAATGTGTCTTTTATTTTCCTGTTTGCATTTATTGTCCCCCTTATCATTACAACTGCATACATTATGAGCCTCCAATTCCAATCTTCTTTCTCATTTCATCTGGAGATTTATATACCGATGTATTTTTAAGAGCATTATAAACAGCTTTTGCATAATTTATTGTTGTCCTTGTCTCTCCTTTTGTGGAACCCCATACATCTTTCACACCAGCCAGCCCCAGAACAACTTTTGCAACATTTCCAACAGCAAGACCCACGCCTTTAGGAGCAGGTTTTAAAACAACTTTTACAGAACCACTTTTCCCTTCTACTTTAAAAGGTAGGCTATGAGGCATGCCACAGCCGCACTCCCACGAGCCACAGCCCCTTTTCACTTCTATTATGTTAATTTTTGCATTTTCTACTGCCTTTCTGATTGCCATACCAACTTCTTTATCTTTTGCAATTCCTATCCCAACAAATCCATCTTTATTACCAACTGCAACAACAACCCTAAATTTTGTTCTTCTGCCCGAGTCGGTCATACGTTGAACCATATTTACGTCCAATACCTGATCTTCCATTTCTGAAAGCAAAGCATCAACTATTTCAACTTCTTTTAGAGGATACCCACTTTTCAATGCTTCACTCATTGAAGTTATTTCACCTTTTGCAACCATTTTACCCAATCTTGTCTTTGGAATCCATTCCTCAGCCATATTCTTCCTCTATTTTTTTCTTAACTTCTTCAACTTTTTCAGCTAAATTTTCATTAATATGCTTTCCATGCAGCCTATCATCAGAAGGAATTATATCCTCACTATAAGGAACTTTCACTCCAGAATCAACAATGCCTTTCAAAGCTGCAAATATTTTTGCGCCTTTGCGGGGCGAGTTAAGGCCTATATCCAAAATGCCTTCATTTATACCTTTTTTAATTGCTTTTTTTCCAGCCAAAAAGCCTGCTAAATATGCAGAAGGAGTGTTTGAATAACTTCCATCCCACCCATAGTTTTTTAAATCACTTCCCATAGATGAGAGCAGAATAAAATCTCCATCCGGCTTATAATTAATGAATTGGATTCTAAAATTTTTATTTGATTTTCTTACAGCTATTCTCGGTTTCTTTGATTTAAGTAATGCAAACCTTTTCTTGTAGTTTGTTTTTCTTTCTCTCCTTCTCTTATATTGCATTTTATTCCTCCTTCAATATTCCTTCCATAGTGAGATGCATTTTAAGATGAGCCTTATTTTTGAATTGTCCTCCTTTAGCCCGTCTGTAATAAAGTCTATATATTTTTCTGTCTATTAAACCTTTATCTCTGAGTTCGCGTAGATAAGTTCTTATTGGACGGATTGTCTTTATCCATCTCCTTTTTCTTGGGAATCTTGCCGTAGCCTTTCCTTTCCTTGAGCCATGTCCAATTCTATGCCCCTTTGCCTTTTTGATCAACCTCTCTCTTATTCTTCCTCTCGAATTTCCTTTCTTTTTCTTAGCCTTTATGAGCCCTTGTCTTATCAAATTTTCAACATCTCTCCTGGTAACTGCTTTCTCAATTTCTTCTATGTTTTCTGGGTCTATCCAAACCCTGTTTTCTCCGCATTTTAGTAAATCAGCAGCAAGTCTTCTTTGTGTCCTCAACATCATAACACCCTATTAAGCACTCTTATGCCCATCTCGTCAGCTTTTGCAATTATCTCCTGCCTTTTTTTCTTTCCCACACCATGGGCAATTCTTATGGCTTCCTTTTTTTTATCTATACCTTCCAAATTATTAACATTATAAATCATAATTTCTTTAAATCCAGAAGGATGTAGCCCGCGAACTTTTTTTGGAGAAGAATATCCTATCTTAGGCAATGGCGGGCGATAACCATAATGGCGGCGCAATTTTGAATGCCTCCCGCGGGGGCGGCGCCAATTTTTATCAATTTTTTTATATAGCCACCATTGCTGCCTCAAAAATTCTGGTTTTCTTTTCCTTGCTTGAATCAATTTTTTTATTTCCTCGCCAATCTCAGGCTTTATTTTAATGATTGTTTTTTCTTCTTTTTTTTCTTCTTGCTTCTCTTCCTGTATTTCTTCTGTCTCCATTTTATGCACCTTTATCCTTATCAACTATATATATTCCATCCTGAAATACTCTTATATCTTTATTTCTTATCCTAGTAGCTCTTTCAATATTTGCTGCCGTCTGCCCAACTTCTTCCCTATTTATACCTTCTATTATAACATCGCTTCCTTTAACACTAACTTTAACATTTCCAAAAAGCTTTGCCTTTCTCGGAGCCTTTTCTCCAAGGAAATTTTCTATTATAAATTCATTTCCTTTAACATTTGCTTTTATTGGAAAATGGGAATAAACAATTTTCATTTTATATGTAAAGCCTTCAGTAACGCCTTTTATCATATTTTTTATATGCCCTGCAAATGTTCCGACCAATGCTTTTTCATTTCTCTTTGGCATTTCAGCTTTTATAATAATCTTATTGTCTTCTTTCTTGATTTCAACTTTTGGATGATGTAAAATTCTCTCCAATTTTCCTTTAGTTCCTTCTACAACTACTTTTCCATCATTAACTTCTATTTTAACGCCTTCTGGAATATTAACTTCTCTTATTTCAATTGGAGTTTTCATATTCGCACCTAATATACATATCCCAATAACTTACCCCCCATTCCTCCTTTCTTTGCTTCATATTGAGATACAATTCCTTTATCTGTTGAAACTATGAGTATGCCAAAATTTTCAGCTGGTAAATAACGGGATTCCCATCTCTCAAAATCATTTTTTTTGATTGCATATCTTGGTTTTATAACATTGCAATCATTAATATTTCCTTTAAGCGAGATTTTGAATAATCCTGATTTACCATCATCCACCCATTCAAAAGCTTCTATATATCCATAGTCCTGTAACAACTTCAAAACCCTTCCAATCATTTTTGAAGCGGGTTTTATTATACACTCTCTTTTTCCAACTCTTTCTGCATTTTTTATTGCTGCCAAAGCATTTGCTAACGTGTCGTTCAACATTCTACCCCAAATAATCCCGTAATTCTTAAATCTTTCGCAGAAAAATAGAAAGGACATATAAAAAATTAATGGATAAATCAAAAGAAAATGATAAATTTTACACTTTTGTTGATTTTTTGCACAATCAAAAATTTCATTTAAATACTGTTTTATGATTCAAAATTGTGGAAGTAGTAGAAGGGAATGCATTCATAAATGGAAGGATAAGAAAAACAAGCATAGGAATTGAGAATGGGAAGATAGTTGCAATAAAAAAAATTTTATATGGAAAGACGAGGAGTTACAAAGGTTTAATTCTTCCTTCTGGTATTGATGTCCATGTTCATTTTAGAGAGCCAGGATATGAATATAAGGAAGATTTTTTTACTGGCAGCAGGGCGGCGGCGCTGGCTGGTATAACAGCTATATTTGATATGCCGAATAACAAGCCTGCGATAACGGATAGGGAGATGTTCATAAAAAAGATTGAGACAGTCAAAAACAAAGCATGGGTAGATTATGGGTTGTATGCTGGTGTAAGTAAAAATATTATAAAGGATGCAAATGCATTTAAATTATATCTCTCTGGTGACAATGAAATTTTTGTAGGCTATGATGAGTTGGCAACTTTGTTTAAAAAAATTAAGGAAATGGGAGCCATCCTTGCAATACATGCAGAAGATAAAGATTGTATAAGCAGGAGAGGAAAAAATTTGAAAGAGTATGAAAAAAATAGCCCTATAGAATGCGAGAAAAAGGCTGTTAAAAAAATAATTGAAAAAAATAAAGAAATAAAAGCAAAATTGCATATATGCCATGTGACATCTAAAGAAACCGCAGAATTATTGCTCAAAAATAAAATAAGTTTTGGGGTCACTTTACACCATATATTGTTTTCCTATAATAGCCATTTTAAAAAGATTGCAATGGGAAAGGTAAATCCTCCTTTAAGGGACGAGAAAACAAGAAAAAAATTATTTGAAATGGCAATGAAAGGAAAGGTTCCAATAATTGAATCAGACCATGCCCCCCATTCTCTCGAAGAAAAAGAAAACTTTGAAAGCTCGCCTGCAGGCATGCCTGGCGTGGATGCATTATTGCCAATTATGCTGTATTTTGTTAAAAAAGATATGATAAGTTTGAAGAACTTATATAAAATGGTGGCTGAAGAGCCTGCAAAACTTATGGAGATAAATAAAGGAGCTATTGCTGTTGGAAAAGATGCAGATTTTATTGTTGTCGATTTTAAAAAAGTTGAGAAAGTGAAGGCATTGTCAAAGTGTGGCTGGAGTCCTTACGAAGGAATGAATGCAATTTATCCTATGCACGTATGGATGCGTGGAAATGTAATAGTTGAAGATAGCATGCTTATTGGTGAGCCAATGGGGGAAAGAATAAAATGATGGCTACATGGCTTAAAGTCTTCATAATATCAATGCTTCCAATTTCTGAATTGCGAGGTTCAATACCATTTGGCATAGCAAATTCAATGTCATTATGGCATGTCTGGATTATTTCAATAATTGGAAATACCTTACCAGTTCCATTCATTTTGCTCTTCCTTCGTCCAATTGAAAAATTTTTCCGGCGGTGGAAAATTTTTGATAATGCTATAGATAAAATCTTCGATTATACGAAAAGAAAAACAAAAAAAAGTATAGAAAGATGGGAAACATTGGCGTTAATTCTGTTTGTCGCCATCCCATTGCCGGTAACAGGAGCATGGACTGGAAGTCTTGCAGCTTATCTATTTGGCTTGGACTTTAAAAAATCCTTGATATGCATTTTTATTGGCATCATCATTGCATCTTTCATTGTAACTATTGCAACCATAGAAGGAATAAAATTATTTACAGGATAAATTGATAAAAAATTTACTATTTTTGGTTTTCTTTATTCTTTAATTTTTCAATAGGTATTGTATAGCCACAATCCTCGCATTTCAAAAATATTTTTTGTTTTGGAATCAGCCCATCAGTTGACCATGGAACTTGAATGACAATAACAACATTTTTACTTCCGCACTTTGGACATTTAAATTTCATATTTTTCCCACAACTCTTTTCTCTTAGCTTCAAGCATTTTATTTTCTAAGCCATTATATTCTGCAAACGTTTTTATTCTATCTCCATATAGAGAATACAATTCATGCAGTCTTTCTTTATATTTTAAATCCCTCAACAGATGATGGTCTAAAATAAGCATGCAATCTAATTTTTCCATTATTTTGACTAAATTTTTTTCAGCTTTTTCCAAATTTTCTTGAGAAAAGCGCCATCCAAGAAAATATGAGGGAGGTCCATCCATTATTAATAAAGAAGGTTCTTCATTTATTATATAATCCCTTGCTTTTTCATAGACAGGACCCTGAACATCTGAAGCAAATAAAATTTTTTCATTTTCTTCTATGCTTACCATTACAACATATCCAAGTCTCACTCCATAAGGACCATGAGGAAATGGAGGCGAGAATTTTATTTTTATTCCATTTACCTCGTATGCGTTATTATCACAATAAATTATTTCTGCCTTTTTCTTAAATTTTTCATAAAACAGTGTGCCGCGCTCTTTCTGGCTGTAGTTTATATTGCTGGCTATACTCTTTGCAAATATTTTTTTGCCAATATAAAAATCTTCATTTGGGTCATAATGGTCATAATGATAATGTGTTATAACATGTATGTTGCAATCCTTTGCAATATCTGAAATCTTCTCTTTTGCATTTTCTAAAGCATCTAATTCTAAAGGATGGGGAGGTAAACCATAACGATATGGGCCTAAAGCTGCAGAAGCGTCTATAAAAATTTTTTGTTTGCTTACCTCAATTACTGTAGCCATAGAACGAACTCCCATTGAATCCGAAAACAACAGTTTCAATTTCATAATAATAAAAAAATAAACTATATTTGAGCCTTTTCTTGCACCCCTTTAGAAAAGGGTTGCATCCTAAAAACGCATAAGTTCTTTTTGGGCTGAAGCACTTTTTGAGC
>CAZYCK010000032.1:0-8877 GCA_964646055.1 uncultured Thermoplasmatales archaeon
TTCATTATCAACTACAGTAAATGTCAGTGGTAATGGTGTATTAATGGCATGGTTTATTCCTACAAATTCTTCTCAATGTAGAGTAGTATTCCATATTAATCCTCTAAATACTGGAACAATAACATTTAATGGAAATGATTACTCAAATGGAGAAATTGCAACTGTATCAAATGGAACTTATGCCATTTCAGCAAATGCTAATGCTGGTTTTCAATTTGACCATTGGAGTTCTGGAGGAGGAATTAGTGTAGCAGATTCATATTCATTATCAACTACAGTAAATGTCAGTGGTAATGGTGTATTAATGGCATGGTTTGCTCATAGCGAGAAAGTGGTACCTTTTCATACTATTCAAGGAAAAATAAACTTATCCATCCTCCCATTCCATTATATGATTTTCCCATTGAATATCCTTATACTATTGCTATTCTCTACATCAGTCTAAATATTTACTTTTCCAATTACGGGCATTTCTTTGGGCCTTTCACCATTTTTTCTTCTTTCAACAAGACTATAGATTTTTTCAAAATATTTGCTTAATTCTTTAATAGAATCTGAAATGGAATCAATTTTTATTACAACAGGTTGAAATTTGGTTTTATTTCTCATGTTCACAAAATTTGGGCTTGCCATTCTGCTTAAAACAACATCAGCATCCTTAAAAATATTCATGGCTACTTTCAATTTCTCAATAAGACCATGCCCCTCTTCATCTGGAGAAGTATTTTCTCTCGCTTCAACTAAAACAAAGTTACCGTCTTCAAAGAGGTCATATATATAAAATTTTTTTGCTGTGCCCATATGATTCGCAACAACATTTTCACCATCATCTGAACCCAAAGCTATTCTTATTTTTCTCATTTTCTCAGCTTACAATTTCTTTTATTTTTTCTTCTTCTAAAGCCATTCTTATTTCTAAAGCCATCCTTCTTCCTGTTGACATTCTGCTTCTCCATAAAGAATTTCCATAAGGATGACCAACGAACATATGCACATTGGTGCCACCGCCTATTCGGGGGGCAACATCGTATATGTAAAAATTTAAATCTTTATCGACACATGTTTGAAGACAGAATGGACCTATTACTTTGTAACCATAATGCTTTTCTGTTGCCTCAACAAATTTTTCAGCAAGCTTGAAAGCTTTTTCAAGCAAAGATTCACGCAATGTAGCCATATTATGCCCACATACAGTATATTCTGGTATTTTCTGTTTTTCTGGCAGGCTAAGTTGCTGGTCAGCCGGAAGGCGGACATGCCCATCCAAGCTTGTTTCAAATCTCCAATCAATGCCCAACAACTCAATTTGCTTTAATACTGGAGAATAAAAAAAATCGAGATTAAAGACGGGACCAATGATGTATCTTTCCATCCTTGCGTTTTTTAAATCATCTTCTGTTATAACTCCTTGTTTTATCAACTTTTCAGATTTTTCCTTATATTCTTTATATGAAGAAGCAGTAAAAAATCCACGTTCAAGTTTTTTAACGGCATGATGCAATTTTATTATCGAAAGACCATCTATTTCTTCTGGCTCATTGATTTTTTCTGGAAATGGCAATCCTTCTTTCTCCAAAAGCCAGTAATAGTCATGTTTTTCGCCACGCTCTTCGCTTCTAAGCAAATTGCGTGAACCAAATAATGGAACATAAAATTCATTTTCTATTGCATCAAGACTGCAATATGATGTGAAAGAACGATTAGGAATGAATATTACATTCTCATCTCTTAATTTTTTTTGCTCTTCTTTTTTTAAAACTTCATTGAATTTATTATATACTCTTGCTTCATCAACCATTCCTATAAAATTACTTCCTACTTTTCTCGTAGCAAAATATTTAGTGTAAGTTTTTTCTCTACCTCGCTGGCATATTGCTATTGTTTTAAATCCTTCTTCTTTAGCTCCATCAAATGTATCTAAAGCAGAATGTGACGCTACGGCAGCTATTTTAATATCATCATAATCATAACTTTCAACAATTTTTTGTATTTCGTTTCTTTCAAGCATGATGATAATGCATGCAATATTTTTAATTTTATCCTATGTATGAAAACTGTTTTTGATATTCTGAATTCTTTTATCCAGTATATAGATGCAATTTTTATTAATAAAAACGATGCATGAATAATTGAAATAAACTTTCTAAAAATAGTAAGGAATTTAAAAAGGAATCATAAATATAAAGAATGGTCAAGCCTTTATTTCCAAAAAGCCTGCCCACATCAATTCAAATATTGTTGCAATTATTGCAGGAATAGCAGCAATTGAGCCAAACAATTGCAGAGCAAGAATCATTGCAAGTCCTTCGTTTTTGAATGATGCAAAAAGAGAATAAGATATGCTTTCTTTTTTCCCATATTTTTCTGTCAAAAATTTTATTCCGGCACCACTTCCAAATGTTCTTACTACCATCAAAATGCTTAAAATTGTGAGTGTTTTTAAATCAGTTAATAAAAAGCTTCTATTTTCTCCAATGATTGCAAAGATAATAAAGAAGAAAAATATATTTGTCACTATAGTAGCTTTCTCCTTTTCCATTTTTATAAATCTTGAAAGAATAATTGGAATTAGAATTAGCAATAAAATATTTTTTAAAAGAGATGCAATGCTCACCATTTTTGATAAGAAAACATATATCAATAAAGGCATTAAAAAAATTGATAGCAAGTAAGTTGTAACAAGAGCAAATAATGATAATTTTTCATTTCCGCCAATTATTTTTGTTAGAGGAACAACAGCTATGGCTGGAGGACATGCTGCAATAACAACAAAACCTTCCCAGATACGAATGTTGTCGTAAAATACATATCCTAAAAATAAAATTAGTGTTGATAAAAAAACATAATTTATTATTACTGCAAAATAAGTCTTCTTCAAATAATTTTTAAGAGATAGAGGTATATTTGAAATTGATACTGTCATTGCAGCCATTAAAGAAATTGTTGATATTTCATTCCCATAAGCAGGAAACCCTCCCACTACAATTCCTAAAATTATTGCAATTGATATAACAAATGAAAAGCTCGACAGCAATTTAACAACATTAAGCATCAAATTCAAATATTATGTAGGTATAAAAACAATGATTAAAAATTTTGACGGACTACTGAAAGGAGAATATTTAAATGAAAGGAAAGTTGCACTTGAAATATTTGAAGGAGCGTTAAATAAAATAAATGGATACAATGCAATAAAAGAGCATATCAAATTTTTTGATGATTATTTAGTTATAAACAATAAAAAAATTAATTTAAACAATTACAAAAAAATTTTTTTGATAGGATTTGGAAAAGCTTCATTGGAGATGGCAAAAGCAATGGAAGAATTTATGGCTTATGATGACGGAGCAATTATAACAACCCAAGACACAAAATTAAAAACAATAAAAGTTTTTAAAGGCAGTCATCCTTTGCCAAGTGAAAAAAATATTGAAGCGACTAAGGAAATAATAAATATAGTAAAAAAAGCTGGAAAGGATGACTTGATCTTTGTTTTGGTCAGCGGCGGCGGCTCCTCCCTGTTTTGCATGCCTATGATTTCATTAAATAGCATGATAGATGTTACTGATAAATTAATCAAAGCTGGTTGCAATATTGAAGAATTGAATACAGTTAGAAAACATCTTTCATATATTAAAGGAGGAAAGCTTGCCAAACTTACAGAAGCAAAAATGATTGGGCTGATAATCTCAGATATTATTGGAAATCCTGTTGAATTTATTGCCTCTGGCCCTACTGCAGGGGATAAAACAACATTCAGAGATGCATACAAAATAATGAAAAAATATAAAATAAAAAATAAAGAAGCAATGGATTTAATATTAAAGGGCATGAGAGGAGAAGTGAAAGAAACTCCAGATAAAGTAAAAAATGTGGAGAATTTTATAATTGCAGATATAAATATCGCATGTAAGGAAGCAAAAAAAATCGCAGAATTTAAAGGCTATTATTCAAAAATATTGACAACACATTTAAGAGGAGAGGCAAGAGAAGTTGGAGTTGCACTGGCAAGATATGCAAAATTTTATCCTCGGAATCATTCAGTTATAATAACCGGAGGGGAAACGACTGTAAAAGTCAAAGGAAATGGATTGGGGGGCAGAAATCAGGAAATGGTTCTCTCCGCTATAAAAGAAATAGATGGACTTCCAATAGCATTTCTTTCATGTGGAACAGATGGGATAGATGGCAGCAGCCCAGCAGCAGGTGCCATTGCCGACGGTGATTCAATGAAAAGGGCAATAAAATTAAATTTAAGTCCAGATGATTTTTTGCAGAATAACAATTCTTATGAATTTTTCAAAATTATGGATGATGCAATAGTAACTGGTTATACTGGAACAAATGTAATGGATATACAGATAATTGTAAGGAAATGATTGTCCTTGCCCAGCAAAATTGTTCCACAAAGCATAAATTCTAAAAAAGATATTTATATATGATGATGGATAAATTAATTGGGTTATATCAACTATCTTCAAAGATAATGCTTGCAAATTCATGCAATGAAGTTTATGAATCCGTTTCTGAAGCAATGAAAAAAATACTCAACTTTGATATTTTTGGAATATTAATAAAAGAAGGAAATAAGCTTGTAATAAAAAAAGTTTATGGTATGTATGAGCCGAAAATTCCTTTGTACCTAAACGGAGATAAAGGTATAACGATAGCATGCGCAAAAGAAAAAAAAACAGTATATGTTCCAGATGTTACAAAAGATAGTCGTTACATACCGGCTGGCTATGAAATGAAGAGTGAATTATGCGTCCCGATTTCTTTTGGAAAAGAGCTCTTTGGTGTTATTGATGTCGAAAGTTCAAAATACGACGCATTCAATCAAGAAGATGCAAGCTTGCTTGAAATACTTGCAAATATGGTGGCGGCGGGGATAGAAAATATTGGATATAAAAATAAAATAGCAGAATCCGAAAAAAAATATAAGAGCATATTTGAAAATGCTGTTGAAGGGATATATAGAGTTGATATAGATGGGAATATAGTAGAAGCAAATCCTTCGCTTCAAAATTTGTTTGGATATAGTGAGCAAGAGTTAAAAAACATGGATTTGAGCAAACTTTATAAAAATCCAGAAGAAAGGAAAAGTTTCATGGATAGAATAAAAAAAGAAGGAATGGTAAAAAATTATGAAGTTGAATATGTGAAGAAAAATGGTGATATATTAATCGGTAATGAATTTGCCATATTGGTTGAAGAAAGAGAAGGAAGATTTATAGATGGAATAATACATGATATAACAAAACTGAAGAATGCACAACGAGAAGTTGAATTTTATAATTCTTTACTTAGGCATGATCTTGCAAACAAACTTCAAATAATCAGTGGCTATCTCGAAATTCTTATTGATGAGTCAAAAGGAGAGAATAAAAAAATTGCAAAGCTTGCAATGGGTTCTACAATTTCAGCAATAAAATTAATAGATAATATTAAAAAATTGAATAAAGCCACAACAGGACTTGAAAAAAAAGAGATTGGCGTAGGAAAAATGGTGAATGAAATTATTGATGAATATGAAAAAGAATCAAAGAAGAGAGGAATTAAAGTAAGTTATAAAAGCAAAGAATTAAAGATAATGGCAAATGAATTGTTGAGAGAAGCAATATCAAATATAATATGGAATGCAATTCAACATTCAAAAGCAAATGAATTAAAAATATATTTTGAAGAGAAAGATAATGCATGCATATTTATAGAAGATAATGGAATTGGAATATCTGATGACATGCAAAAAAAGATGTTTGAGATTGGAACTAAAGGAAAAGGAAGCGCAGGCAGTGGCTTAGGCTTATATCTTTCAAAGAGAATTGTAGAAAGTTTGGACGGAAAAATTCAAGTAAAAAGCAAGGAAGGAAAAGGGACTATTTTCAAAATATGCCTCCCGAAATGATTTTCAATTCTCATACCCATATAGGAGATGCTTTCATCACGCCGCCGAAAATGGGGCTGGAGGAATTGGTGGCGCCGCCCCATGGATATAAATTTAAAATGATGAGAGCAGCAGGCAATGATGTTATAATTAAAGGTATGAAAGGTGCAATAAAATTTATGGAGGGGACAGATGTTTTTGTAGATTTTAGAGAGGATGGGATAAAGGGAATACAAATGTTGAAAGAAGCTTTGAAAAATAGCAAAATAAAGGCTATAATTTTAGGCAGACCAGAAAAAATGAAATATAATTATGAAGAAATGGAAGAAATAATTTCTAATTCAAATGGAATTGGCTTGAGCAGTTTATCGGATTGGAATTATGAAGAATTGGAAAGAATTGCAGAGCATGTTCATAAAAAAAATAAGATATTTGCCCTTCATTTTAGTGAAAATAAGCATGAAGATGTGGATAAAGTTATAGCATTAAAGCCAACATTTTTGGTTCATGCATGCATGGCAACTGAAGAAGATTTTAAAAAAATTGCAGACAATGGCATTCCTATAGTTATATGCCCAAGAGCAAATGCATTTTTTGGATTAAAACCAAAAGTAAAAGAATTGATGAAACATGGCATTAAAACAATGCTTGGAACAGATAATGCAATGATTGTTAAGCCTGACGTATTTCAAGAACTAAAATATTTAATAAAAAATTTTAATATCGAGGAAAAAAATGCAATGAAAATGATTACAGAAATACCAGAAAAAGTTTTTAAAAAATTTTTATAATCAAGGTGTTATTCTTTTAAGCCTTATATATTTGACTTCATCACCAACAGAAGCAAAAACCATTTCTTTTTTGACAGAATTTGCCAATCTTACCGCCCTGCTTATTTCTGCCCATGAAGATTTATAATCATTTTTAATTACATGGACTAAATAAGGAGCATGGGTATTTTCTGGTGAGCCATCATAAACTCTGAAATGAGAACCAAATTTAAACCCTGTTTTGGGGAGCAAATGAAAAGCTCTTAATTCTTTATAAACCCTAAGTCTCTCTTCAATATCCGTTTGTATTTTTTTTGCATGATTCATAAATCTTTTAATACCCATTTTCCTTCCATTTTTTACAATTTTTGCCCCTCTTTCTGATATATATGCAGTTTCTGTTAGAGAGAGTTGTAAAAATTTTCCTAATTCCCTTCCTATAAAATCTTCTTTCAATTTTTCAATTAAATTTTTATCCCAAACAATGCTTCTATCATTTAAAAGATATATTTTTCCTTCATATTCTCTTTCAACAAATTTCCCTTTCATTCTAAAAAATTTTATGAAATAATATGTCAAATCTCCTTCTTCATCAACTATGCCAATGATAAGATTTTTTTTTCTGAAATTTTCAAGCCATGCCTCCAATTCTTTTATAGAAAAAATTGCTCTTTCAGATAATGCTATAACAACATGCGTTGGCTGGGCTGGGGGCTTGCTCCCTCTCTGATATAAATGAAAAATTTCATCTGGCTTTAATATATAGCCACGCTCTTTTAAATCTCTATAAACTAAATATTTTATTTCAAAATCAGGATAAATTTTTATTGCATATTGAATAAATTTTTTTAAATCAATTTTTTTGTTTTCTTTTTCAATCTCAATCTTTTCTTTCTCGAGTAAATAGCATGCTTCTATTAGATCCAATTTTAATTTTTTTCCATCAAAAATACCATATGCTCCTTTATTATATATCCTGCTTGCTTCTTTTCCTTCAACAATAATTTCTTCTCCCAATTCAGCCATTTTACCATTTATTTTCTATATAATCAATCATCCCTTTAAAAATATCTTTTCCGTCTCCTCTTCCCCAGCTCAAATTCTGCCATGAATGAAAAGCTCTTTCAGGATGTGGCATCATCCCAAGGACATTTCCTTCAGGATTCGAAAGTCCTGCAATGTTATCATAAGAGCCATTGGGATTCCATGGATAGCCTGCAATGTTTCCATCTTTATCGACATATCTAAATACAATTTGTTTCTCTATCTCTTCATATTTATTTCCTTTCAATACAATCTTACCTTCTGCATGCGCTGATGGAATAAGTAACAACTTCCCTTTTGGAATTTTTTTAGTAATCTTGCTATTTCCCTCATGCTTAACAAAAGTTTGCCTGCATTCAAATCTATTTGAATCGTTTGTAACAAGACTTGCCTCGGGTTCATCACTTATCCCATTCAGAGCGGGCAACAATCCAAGTTCAATCAAAACCTGAAAACCATTGCATACTCCTAAAATTGGATAACCATCTTCAACATATTTTATCAAATCTTTCATAATACTTGCCTTCAACCTTGTAGCAAAAATTGCACCAGCACGAACATAATCACCCGCCGAGAAGCCGCCCGGCAGGAACAAGCCATGGTAATCAAAAATTTTTTTCTCTCCTTTCTCAATTTTTTTTATATGAACATATTCAGGATTTACACCCAATTCTTTAAAAGCATAAAAGCTTTCTTCTTCGCAATTTGTCCCTTCCATTTGTAATATGGCAATTTTTATTTCTTCCCTCTCCACAAATGTAATATAGATAGAATATAAATTTATTTATGGCAACATTATACAAATTTTGTTATCTCTTCTATGGTTTTTCTTCTCTTTCTTGGCTTTTTTTCTTTTTTAGGATATCCAATAGATATAAGTCCAACAAGACAATGATTCCTTTCTAAACCAGCCATTTTTTTAAGTTCTTTTTCAAAATATGGAAAGTTTGCAACACCAATATAGCATGTCCCTAATCCAAGCTCGACAGCTTTCAACATTAGATTTTCTATTGCCATTGCTGCACTTTCTATTGCCCAATGCATTTCCAATTCTTCATATTTTTTATTTTTCAATACCTTGTTATTTCTATCAACAAAAACACCAATGTAACATGGAGCAGAATATATTCCTTCTTTGAATTTCTCGTCTTCCATGCTCAATGCAAAGAGCGGATTTAC